>JBFELW010000030.1:0-10890 GCA_041551995.1 Paenisporosarcina sp. | reverse complement strand
TGGGGATCATTGTATTGATCAAGGATGCTATGTCATTGATCACCATTGTGTAAGAACAATTCATGCTGAGATGAATGCATTATTGCAATGCTCAAAGTATGGAATATCGACGAATAGTGCAGACATGTATGTCACACACTTCCCTTGTTTACCTTGTACAAAATCAATCATTCAATCTGGTATAAGTCGACTTTACTATGCTAAAGATTACAAAAATAACACTTATGCTATGACCTTATTAGAACAAGCAAAAGTACAGGTCGTGCATGTTCCATTTGATGAAAGAAAAATCGACTTTTTGAGTGATGAAAAACTGACCTTATATCTTGAACTACTTCAAAAACTAAGAGAAAGTGGTGCGAAACCTGAAGAATTGGCTTCTTATGAAGCGAAGGTGAAGGAGTTATTTGGAGTCTAATCACGCAACAACGATTCATCTACGTAGCCGTTGGAGCTATTATTTCCGCAAGTGCAATCCAAATTTCAACCAGTATAATTAGTTTACATTTCCTTTTAATTATCTGGTTTATTTATAGAAAGAAATCCTATCAATTTATTCTTTTCTATCTATTAATTAGCTTGGTTTTTTATTATCATACCCATTTAAAAACAGAATCCCCTCATCTAGAAACATTTACAGAATCATCTTTTGTATGGACAAGCACGTATACGATTAATGGACAATATATTAAGGGGTTTGCTAAGACTCCTGAAGGGGAAAAATGGTACATTAGTTATAAATTTTTTTCAGAAAAAGAAAAACAATATTTTCAATTGCAGTCCTTAGTTGGGTCATCTTTTCATTTTACAGGGAAAAATACGCCACTACGAATTCCTGCACATGAGTTTGCATTTGATATGTCTACTTATATAAAGAGCCATGGAGCGGTGGGGATGTTTTCAGCGACAACATGGCGACAATTAACAGCTTCGGAAGGGATTATTGGGTTTTTAGCAAATCGCCGTTACCAAATCGAGAGACATATTGAACAAGCTTTTCCTCAAAGTTTAGTAGCTGAAGCAAAAGCTCTCATAATCGGTTTACGTGATGATGTGACATACGAGGAAGAGAGGGCCTATCAGAAATTAGGGATTACCCATTTGTTTGCTATTTCCGGGTTACATATTGCTTTCTTGACATTTCTTTTATACCAGACGTTAGTTCGAATACATGTAAGAAAGCAATCTGTTGTCATGCTTTTAATCATTCTTCTACCTGTCTATGCCATTTTAACAGGGGGTGCTCCCTCGGTATGGCGTGCAGTATCAGTTTCTGAAATTGTTTTGATTTTCACATTGATACGAAAGAAAGTGCCAGTGGATACTGCTTTTGCTGTCAGTATTCTGACCTTTGTTTTTATTCAGCCAAGCGTAATACTTCAGGTCGGATTTCAGCTATCTTATGGTGCAGCTGCAGCTTTAGTTTATTCTTCACGCATTTTAGCACGAAATAAATCACCACTGCGTTTATCATTTCTAATTACATTCCTATGTCAAGTTGGCGTCTTTCCGATTTTGCTTTTCCACTTCTATGAAGTATCCGTCTCCTCGTTTATAATGAATTTGTTTTTTGTTCCACTTTTTTCTTTTATTATTTTACCCGTTAATTTGCTATTTCTATTTTTGGCTACATTTGTACCGAGTATAGCCTCTTTTTTCTTTGCAATATATGAACCTCTTAGAGAAATACTCAGTTCCCTTATTCTTTTTTTAAGTAGTTTTCCGTATCAATTATGGAACCCAGGTAAACCGTCTCTTCTTTTATTAATGATTGGCTGTGTAGGGGTTGTCACAACTTTTATTGTAATTGAACAAAATAAGAGCCTGAAGTATATCGTACTTACTCTTGGGATACCTATTTGCCTGATACAAGTTACTCCGTATTTTGATTCATCATTAGAGGTTAGTATTTTAAATGTTGGTCAGGGGGACGCTATTCTTATTGAATATCCTCATAAAAAAGGGGTAGTTCTCATTGACACAGGTGGATTACTTCGGTTTAATCAAGCTGATTGGAAGACTATTTCAAAACCATTTGAAATTGGAAGGGATATCGTTATTCCATATTTAAAAGGAAAAGGTATAACACATATTGATACATTTATTTGGACACATTCAGACAGTGATCATATTGAAGGTGCTGAAGAAATAATAGAGGAAATAAGTGTAGGTGAAATACATGTCACCCCAGGTGTTTTAAAAGAATCTAGTTTACAGCAAGCAATTAAACTAGCAAAATTAAAACAGATTCCTATTAAAGAACAAATTATTGGACGCAATTGGTCAGTGGGTAAGACGAAATTGCGATATCTCTCACCAACAGACATTTTCTATGAGGGGAACAATGACTCGCTTGTTTTATACCTTGAACATGAGGAATTTCGGGCTCTTTTCACCGGTGATTTAGAAGAAAGTGGAGAGAAACTTATCTTGCAGACATATGGGGAAACAATATCACCTATTACTTTACTTAAAGCGGGTCATCATGGCAGTAAGACGTCCAGCTCAATAGAGTTTATAGATGCTCTACGTCCAGTTCTTACTGTGTTTTCAGCAGGTAAAGACAATAGATACGGGCATCCAAGTAAAGAAGTTGTGCAACGGTTTAAAGATTTGCATTTAGAGACCCAAACAACAGCGGATAAGGGAACAATTCGTATTCGTTTTAAGCGTCAAGAAATGAACATTTCATCAAATCAAACAGAATAAAGAAAAAGAGACTTGTCTAAAAAGACAAATCTCTTTTTGCATTTATTATTTTGTAATGAAGTCAATTACAGTCGCAATGGTGAAAATCGCTGCAAAGAAAACAAAAGATACAACGAATCCAATGCCGGAGTCAACCACATCGTTACGTCTGGTTTGGACATTCTTTTCAAATTCGTTCATTGCTACCCCTCCTAATTCAAATTTATTATACGGGATAGTGCGAAAAAAATCCATATTGAACAGCATTATTTATTCTAAAAAATCGGATAGACACAATTTGTACAAACACCGTATCATTTGTAATTCATGTATACTTAAATGGAACTCGTTCTGAGGAGGATACAAATGTTTGCTGCACATTGGAAAAAAATACAACAAGGGAATATAGAACCCGTCTATCTTTTAAGTGGAACTGAACATTATTTCTTTGATGAAACTATTATCAGATTAAAAAGGTCATTAAGTAAAATGGAAGAAATTGATGTGATTACATTTGATTTAGATGAAGTACCCGTTCAGCATGTACTTGAAGAGGCTGATACCATTCCTTTTTTTTCGGAAAAGAAATTGATCGTAGTAAAGAATGCATCATTTTTAAAAGCAACTGAAAAAGGTAAAGAAAAAATAGAACATGACTTGAAAGCATTAGAGAAATGGTTAAGCCATCCCTCAGAGACTTCAATTAGTTTATTTATCGCACCCTATGAGAAGTTGGATGAACGAAAAAAAATCACTAAAATAATGAAAGAAAAAGCAGTTCATTTAGAAGCTAAACAACTTGATGGAAATGACTTGAAGGTGTGGATTCAATCAGCGGTCCAAGCAGAAAATAAATCGATAAGTGGCTTAGCCATCCAAGACCTTATCGACATAATAGGTCGCGACTTAGTTCAATTAAAATCAGAGATACAAAAGATGGTTATTTATTTGGGTGAAGATAATGAAATCACTCCTCAGATTATTGAACTATTATTATCAAGAACGCTTGAACAAGATGCCTTCCAGTTGTTGAATGCTTATTTAAGGGGAGATACGACAACTGCCTTAACTGTTTACCACGATTTGCTTCGACAAAAAGAAGAACCGATTATGTTAACTGCATTGTTGGCTTCCCACATTCGTTTAATGTCGAATGTCCGTTACTTGCAAAAGAAGGGCTACCATGCACAAGCGATTGCGAAGCAACTAAAAGTAAACCCATATCGTGTGAAATTAATTGTTGAGAGTAGAATTCAAGTAGGGGAAGATCGATTGTTAGAGACACTGCACAGATTGTCTGAGGCAGATTATAAACTCAAAACAAGTAGTGGTAGAAGGGAACGTATTTTAGAACTGTTCCTAATGAATCGATTATAGGATGAAGCTATTCAAAAGAGATATACCACTTTAGTAAAAAGAAAGACCAGATTCGCAGTTGGAATCTGGTCTTTTTCTATTATGCTTTTTTCATTAACTGAGCTTTTTTACGAGCCGCAGTGTTTTTAGGAATTAATCCTTTAGAAGCTGCTTTATCCACTTGCTTGATAGCAGTTAGTAAAAGTTCTTTTGCGTTATCTTCATTATTAGCAGAAGCAGATTCAGCTTTCTTAACTGCTGTACGCATTGTAGATTTCGCGTGAGCATTTTGAGATTGTGCAGATGCATTCGTTTTTACACGTTTGATTGCAGATTTGATATTTGGCATCTTTTATTTCACCTCCATTAAAGAATAGCGCTTTAAGGCACACATCGCATTTCTTCGTCAGTTTGGCTTAATCTTATATAAAGACTTCAGCTTACTTCCTTGAGCTGCTTGTGTCTCGAAAAGAATTCGAGAGTCATAGATTCTCGAGTTTAAGCTTTCCGCGAATATAGGTCGCATTTTGCTTTAAGTGTAAGATTTAATTCTCAATACAACAAGCATCATTTTATCAAACGTAAAGATAAAATGCAATAGAGAAACGCAAAGAATATTTACTTGACACCTTGGGCAAACTTTTCTTGAGGTGAATTTAATGGAACAAATAAATTTAATGCGGACTGATTTAATAGATGAGGCGACAGAAGTCGTCCAACATCGAACGAAGAAAGATAAAGATACTTTATATGAAACACCTGGAATTCAAATGAATGAAGAACGCAAAGGTCGCGTTCATATCACACATATTGAAACAGATGAAAACGGAGCGGCGACCATAGGTAAGAAGCAAGGAACATATATTACACTATCTGTTCCCACATTAACACCTGAAGATGAAGAAGGTTTTAAGGAACTCGCTGAGCAATTCATCACAGCATTACGGGAAATTCATAAAAATTTGAAGCTTTCAGCAAAATCTAAGGTTTTAGTAATAGGATTAGGAAATCGGACAATTACACCTGATGCCATTGGTCCATTTGCCATTGATCGTTTTCATGAAGAAATGTTTTCTCTACCCATTGAATTTGGGCAACTTCTCTTTTATGCCCCAGGTGTTACGGGTCAAACAGGTTTAGAAACGGGTGAATTCGTAAAGGCAATTGCTGAAAGAGTAAAACCAGATTTAATACTAGTTATTGATGCATTAGCAGCAAGAAACCAAGATCGTTTATGTAAAACTATTCAAATCACAAATACAGGAATTCACCCAGGTTCCGGTGTTGGAAATACCAGAAATGAAATATCCTTCGAATCACTAGGTATTCCTGTTACTGCTATTGGAGTACCAATGGTCGTTGATGCACCCGTGTTAATTGTGAGTGCAATTGAAACTGTATTCAAAGTAATTTCAAGTAAAATAAGTGAAACAGAAAAACCATCATCTGCACTTTCTGTAGGTACATGGTTAAGAAGTATTGATAATCCGGTAAATGTTGATGCTATTAAACCGATATTTGGAGAATGGTCAGGATGGTCCACTGAAGAAATAAGAGGTTTATTGCAAGAAGTTTTACCTCCCCATCATCAACAATTGTTTGTGACGCCTAAAGAAACTGATTCCTGGGTTATACAGCATGCTAATTTAATCCAGTCTAGTGTTTTAACTTGGTTACAAGATGATGTATTTAGTTCTAACCCTTCCTAGTTCTACGTAATGTGTAGGAAGGAGGGGTGATTATGCGAAGAACTTTACAAAAAGCCGTAGGTTTCTATCTTTTTTTATTTGTACTTCCAATTTTATTTGTTAAAATCCCAATACTCGCATTTGAACCAGTAAAAGATAAAGTGGATACACAACCAGTAGTATATGCATCTAATGTGACAAAAGAAATACCTGCAAATGAGGAGAAATCTCCTATAAATGTATTGTTACTATTTACACATTCTCATGAAGCATATCATCCAATTTTAAAACATAATGGGCTTCAAGTGGTTAATTATCATCCCACTTCTAATATTACAGATGTAAGTAAATTACTATCGCAACATTTGCAACTAAATGGGGCCACAGTGGATGTTTTATCTTATGACTATACAAAAGAAATGAAAAATCGTCCGTTTTATCAAGCTTATGATGCAATTCGCCCTATACTACAAAAGCAATTGGCAGAAGAGTCGTATGATCTTGTTCTGGACTTACATCGGGATGCACTTTCTCATAAAGCATCAACAATTGAATTCAAAAGTGAAGGTTACGCACGTATTTCCCTTGTAGTAGGTGCTGAACACCCTAACTTTAAATTTAATGAAGCTTATGCTAAATCTCTCAATGCTGAAGTGAATCGTTTGGTTCCAAGTATATCGCGGGGAGTTATTACGAAATCAGCAGATAGTGGTAACGGAGTATATAATCAAGACTTGTCTCCCCATTCAGTTTTGATTGAATTAGGTGGCATTGAAAATACAGAAGAAGAACTTAATCGTACAATTGCAATCATTTCAAAAGCGATTTCAATTGTATTTGAAAATAGAGAAGCAACCTAACATTGAAGAAATGCGTGTTCACTGCTATAATTCTAGATAGTTTAATTAGGAGTGAGCAACGCATGAATCGAGAAGAACGTAATAAAAGACAACAGAATATTCGGAACTTTTCCATTATCGCACATATTGATCATGGAAAATCTACATTAGCAGATCGAATCTTAGAACAGACGAAAGCACTAACGTCCCGAGAAATGAAAGCCCAACTTCTCGATTCCATGGATTTAGAACGTGAACGAGGAATTACCATTAAGTTAAATGCAGTACAGTTAAATTATCTAGCTAAAAATGGAGAAAACTATACGTTCCATTTAATTGATACACCAGGACACGTCGATTTCACATATGAAGTTTCAAGAAGCCTAGCTGCATGTGAAGGGGCTATTCTCGTTGTAGACGCTGCGCAAGGAATTGAGGCGCAAACGTTAGCTAACGTTTATTTAGCATTAGACAATGAACTTGAAATACTACCTGTCATTAATAAAATCGATTTACCTGCAGCAGATCCTGAAAGGGTTCGGAGAGAAATAGAAGAAGTAATCGGTCTCGATGCATCTGAAGCTGTCCTTGCTTCGGCTAAAGCTGGAATTGGGATTGAAGAAATTTTAGAGCAAATCGTAGAAAAAATCCCTGCGCCAATTGGGGATCCAGAAGCACCATTAAAAGCACTTATATTTGATTCTCTTTACGACCCTTATCGTGGAGTTGTGGCTTATATCCGTATCATGGAAGGAACGGTCCGACCAGGAGACAAAGTCCTTATGATGGCTACTGGAAAAGAATTCGAAGTAGTTGAAGCGGGAGTATTTACACCAAAAGCAACACTTCGTGAAGAATTAACTGTAGGTGACGTTGGGTTTTTAACTGCAGCGATAAAAAATGTTGGAGATACACGTGTTGGGGATACAATCACAAGTGTTGTAAACCCAGCAACTGAATCGTTGCCAGGTTATCGTCGACTGAATCCGATGGTTTACTGTGGGTTATACCCAATTGACACTTCAAAATACAATGACTTACGTGATGCTCTTGAGAAGCTTGAACTAAATGATGCTGCACTTCAATTTGAGCCAGAGTCTTCTCAAGCACTTGGTTTTGGATACCGTTGTGGATTTTTAGGGCTATTGCATATGGAAATCATTCAAGAACGTTTAGAGCGTGAATTCAACATCGATTTGATTACGACTGCACCAAGTGTAATTTATGATGTACACATGACAGATGGAGAAATTAAAAAAGTGGACAATCCATCTATGATGCCTGATCCTCAAAAAATAGAACGAATAGAAGAACCTTATGTAAAAGCAACCATCATGGTGCCAAACGATTACGTCGGTGTTGTAATGGAACTTTGTCAGAAGAAACGTGGTAATTTCATGAACATGGATTATATAGATAAAACTCGTGTGAGTATTATTTATGAAGTACCTCTTTCTGAAGTGGTTTATGACTTCTTTGATCAATTAAAATCTGGTACCAAAGGATATGCTTCTTTTGACTATGAGTTAATCGGGTATAAGCCTTCAAAACTTGTGAAGATAGATATTTTACTGAATGCTGAACAAGTGGATGCATTGAGCTTTATCGTCCACAATGACTTTGCATATGAACGAGGAAAAATTATTGTTGAGAAATTAAAGAAACTAATTCCTAGACAACAATTTGAAGTGCCAATTCAAGCGGCTATTGGACAGAAAATAGTTGCTCGCTCGACAATAAGTGCAATTCGTAAAAACGTTCTTGCAAAATGTTACGGTGGCGATATTTCTCGTAAACGTAAACTACTGGATAAGCAAAAAGAAGGTAAAAAACGCATGAAGCAAGTAGGGTCAGTTGAAGTTCCACAAGAAGCATTTATGGCTGTACTGAGAATGGATGAAGATTAAATAAAATATTGTTTAATGAGGGGGCTACTAGTTGGCCTCCTTTTTCTATAAAAGAGGGAGGGAGAATTGCATCCTTTCCGTGGATGGATTTGAAAGTCTCCTATTGCCAACAGGATTTTGGTTATGAGGGCGTTGCCTCACTAAGTGGCGTCCATAGCCATCGTTCCATTGTAATCACTGTGGGTCTTTCGAGCTTGCCTTTCCGCAGGAGTATCCCTAACTCCCCTCTTAAGTAACGTTAACAAAACCTATAAGAAAGAAGGGATATCATGATTAAAGGAATATACATACACATCCCTTTTTGTCATCAAATTTGTCATTATTGCGACTTTAATAAAGTATTCTTTAAGAATCAACCAGTAGATGAATATATTGAAGCTCTTGGGTTGGAAATGAAAATGTTTGTAGAGAAATATCAAGAACAATTACATATAGAAACCATCTTTCTTGGCGGTGGGACTCCCACTTCTTTAAGTCCCGATCAATTGAACCGTTTGTTTGAACTAATAAGACAGTATATTCCTGGTCAATATCTACAAGAGTTTACGTCTGAAGCTAATCCGGATGAGTTAACGCTAGAAAAGTTAGTCGTGATGAAAAACAATGGATTGAATCGTTTAAGTTTAGGTGTTCAAAGTTTTGATGAGGATATACTAAGTCGCTTAGGAAGAACTCATTCTAATGAACATGTATACAAAACGCTCCAACTTGCAAGGGACACTGGTTTTAGCAATATCAGCATAGATTTAATGTATGGATTGCCTGGTCAATCAATGGAACAATGGGAAGATACATTAGCGAGAGCCCTTGCGCTTGATTTACCCCATTATTCGGCATACTCTTTAATTGTTGAGCCTAAGACAGTGTTTTATAACTTGATGACCAAAGGCAAATTAACTCTTCCAGGTGATGATGTCGAAGCAGAAATGTATGAAGTATTAATGAGAGAAATGGAATCTAAAGGTGTAAAACAATATGAAATCAGTAACTTTGCAAAACCTGGGTTCCATTCAAGACATAATAATTTGTATTGGGAGAACGTATCCTATGCAGGATTTGGTGCTGGAGCGCATGGATATGCAAAAGGAATTCGTTACGCTAACATAGGTCCAATTAAAAAGTATATAGAGGCAGTCACAAAAGCCGAATTTCCTCTACAAACTACACATGAAGTAACTGCAAAAGAAAAAATGGAGGAAGAGATGTTTTTAGGTCTTCGAAAAGTAGAAGGTGTGAACAAAAAACACTTTGAAAAAAAATTCGGTTTAGGCTTAGAAGACGTGTATGGACAAGTTCTTATTAAGCACATTAATAGTGGTTCGATTTTGAATACGAATGAATCTGTTTCATTAACTAAAGAAGGGCGATTCATTGGAAATGAAATTTTTCAATCATTTTTAATGGATTAAGTATCTAATTCGTTGACAGGTAGCGAAGGATTTGATAACTTATGTATGAGTATTAGCACTCGCACGTGTTGAGTGCTAACAGAGGTGATATAATGTTAACGAATCGGCAATTGCTAATTTTACAAGTAACAGTTGATGACTTCATACAGACCGCTCAGCCTGTTGGATCAAGGCAACTATCAAAGAAAGAGGAAGTGCCATTTAGTCCTGCAACTATTCGGAATGATATGGCTGATCTTGAAGAATTGGGTTATTTAGAAAAAACGCATACGTCGTCGGGTCGAATTCCTTCTGAGAAGGGCTATCGATTTTATGTTGACAATTTATTAACCCCTCAACTTGTCACTGAAGATGAAATAGTGCAAATTCAATCGGTATTTCAAGAACGTTTATCTGAAACGGAACATGTGATTCAAAGGACGGCAATGATTTTATCTGAATTGACAACCTATACGTCAATTTTGCTAGGACCAGACGTAAGAAAACATCGAGTTAAACGTTTTTCAATTGTTCCGCTATCTGAAGATTCAGCTGTAGCAATCATTATCACAGATTCTGGGCATGTAGAAAATCGCCTGTTCGAATTACCAGAAGGCTTAACAGCATCTGATATCGAGAAAATGGTAAATATTCTAAATGAACAGTTGACTGGTGTACACTTACATGATCTTCAACGTGTTCTTGAAAAAGAAACAGCCGTCTTGCTGAAACAACATATTGGCAGGTACGGAGAACTTATGTCTTCTTTTGGAGCTGCGATAACGGGTCCACAAGAAGGAAAAGTATTCTATGGCGGTAAGTCAAAGCTACTTCATCATCCAGAGTTTAATGACTTGCATAAAGCAAGAGGCTTAATTACGATGATGGATCAAGCAAATCAGATTTCTGCATTGTTTTCACCGAATCAATCAGGTATACATATTCGGATTGGTTCTGAAAATACCTTATTGGAAATGGAGAACTGTAGCGTAATTACAGCATCCTATTCGATTGGGGAAGATCA
>JBFELW010000029.1:0-10965 GCA_041551995.1 Paenisporosarcina sp. | reverse complement strand
TCTATACTCTCTCCTTTTTCTCGGTTGGCTTGAAAAAGCTATCGTTTATATTCTAATCATGTTTACCTTACTTTTCAACCTAAATACTCATCAGTTGGAGGATTCTTACGTGCTATTTGAACAAATTCTATTAAAAATGATAGACAAACTCAACGGAGAACGTACGATATCAGCCCCATATCACTTGATACGTGGTAAGAAGTCGGGTCAAACTATACAAGATGTAAAGAGTTATGGTTTAACTGAAACATTTGCTTTATTTCCAAAATTACATAAAACGACGTACGATCAAATAGTAAAGTCTATGGTTAATAAAAATTGGATTACACTGGACGTCCATTCAATCCCCACATTAACAGAAGTGGGGATCGATATAAAAGACAAACTTCCGGATTTATATTTAAATGGCTGGCTGTATAGAGGAAATGAGATGCTGTTTTTCAATCGCTTATCGTTACTTATACAAACTCTTTCTCATGTAGCGGCCAACAACTTTTCTTTCATACCTGTTCAAAAAGACGAAAAAATACAAAAATGGGTCCGGACATTTTTAAAAACAAGGCGGTACACCTCTGATTCATTTAGAAATCAGATGAAACAGGAATTAGAGAATGCTTTATTGGCATCGACTAAATTAGACTGTCACCGACAGCTGGTTACATACCGTTTAAGTGGCTTTAAAGCAACTGGATTTACATGGGACCAGTTATCATTTGAATTGAATGAAGAGCCTCTAGATAGTCAAATTCGTTTTATTGAAGGCTTACATCTTTTACTACAAGAAATTTATTCAAATACAAATTATCCTCTTTTAAGAGAGTTAAGCAATGATATCCGTTCTTTAAATCCATTAACAGAATCCGCTTCAAAGACAGCTAACCTTTATAGTAATGGTTTTTCTTTTGAACAAATAGCCGAGATCAGAAATTTAAAAAAAAGCACGATTGAAGACCACTTTGTGGAAATGGCAATGAATGACACGAATTTTGATATCACATCTTTTATAGGTACTGAGGATATAGAAAAAGTGATTGAAACCATAACTATGATTTCTTCGAATAAGTTACGGACACTAAAAGAACATTTTCCTACATACACTTATTTTCAACTTAGATTACTATTAGCTGTGAGAGGTGAGGTCAATGACAACCGCCATTTATAAAACATTAAAACAAAAGTTTGGATACGAAACATTTCATGCAGGACAACTAGAAATCATTGAAGCGGTACTGGACGGTAAAGATGTGATTGGCATTTTACCAACTGGACTTGGAAAATCACTATGTTATCAATTACCTGCTTACATGCTACCTCATACGGTCTTAGTTATATCACCACTTGTTTCTCTTATGCAAGATCAAGTAGAACAATTAAAAATACTTGGAGAAAAACGTGTAGTTGCGCTGAATTCATTTTTAACGCCGAAAGATAAAATAAATATAATAGCACATGCAAGTGATTATAAGTTTATATTTATTTCACCAGAAATGTTAATGCAAGAACAGGTTAAAACTAAGCTGCAATCTATTCCTATTTCATTAATCGTGGCTGATGAGGCACATTGTATTTCTCAATGGGGGTATGATTTTCGACCGGACTATCTAAGATTTGGAGAATGGCTAAGTAACTGGAATCGACCACCAATACTAGCATTAACTGCTACGGCAACAAAAACCGTGGTGAATGATATTAATCAGTTTCTTCATTTATCTTCCCCTAGTTCTATTGTAGAATCTTTAGACCGACCGAATATACGATATTCAGCTATTCCTGTAGAGAATAGCGAGGACAAGTTCAAATGGATTCTCAACCAAGTGAAGACACTTGAAGGTCCTGGAATTATCTACACACAATCAAGGAAAAAAGCAGATGAGTATGCAAGTAAATTGAATAGTGTTGGAATTAAATCTGCACCTTATCATGCTGGTATGGAACAGATGGATCGGACATTTATACAGCAACAGTTTTCACTAAACGAGATAAAATGGGTCTGCGCAACAAATGCGTTTGGTATGGGTGTACATAAAAGCGATATTCGACAAGTCATCCATGATCATTTACCATCATCTGTTGCTAATTATGCTCAAGAAGTAGGAAGAGCAGGAAGAGATGGAGAAAATGCATTGGCATCACTCGTGTATACTGAAAGAGACGATGAAATGACCATCTTTGTAGCTACCAATGATTTTCCCGACAATAGGCAAGTTGAGTTGTTCACAGATCATGAAAACCCTAAAAAGCTTGTAGATGAAGGAATGATAAGTGAAACAAGCTATCGAATTATTTTATATTGGCTAGAAAGAAGTTCTAAAGAAGAAACCATCCACATACTAGAGAAGTTAAAACAAGATAAACTAAACCAGATCCAACATATGAAAGGTTTAATTGCTAATGGTCAATGCATAAGGAGTCAACTTGTTGCATTTTTCGGTCAGCAGTTACTATCTCGTCCTGCTCATTGTTGTTCTGTATGTGGATTAGATGTAGGTGAAGTACTTAATAGTGCATCTATACAACAATCTGCCGGAACAGAATTGAATTGGCAGAAGCGCTTGAACGATATTCTTCCTTAACAAATGATTGTTTCATTTACTTTTTCTACAAATTTCGTCATAATAAGTAGAGATGAACAGTAGAATAGGAGTTTAACAACATGGATAAAAATGATTACAAAAATAAAATTGAAGAGCATAGAAAACCGATCAATTTAGACGGAGAAGAATCTAGCGATTCACGTATGTCGAGACGAACGGCTAATCAGCCCGTGAAACATACAAATAAGAGTAGAAATTATTTATTACCCATCCTATTTGCAATTTTCATATTAATACCATTTGGATTCTTAATTTATATTCAAGCTTTTTATAAACCAAATCAGAATGAGACGGCAGTTTTAGAAACAGGAGTCTTTGAATACAAACAAAATGATGAAGAAACTGAAGAAATCGGTGGTACAGACGAAGTAGATGAGCCTGCAACAAACAAAGAAGATGAGTCTGAAACAAACAAGGAAGATGAAAGTCAAAATACAGACGAAGTAATTGTAGAAGATGATACGAAAGCAGAGGAATCACCTAGTGAAATTACACCTGTTGAAGAACCAGTAGAAGAAGAACAACCGTCAGAAAAAACACATATCGTACAACCTAATGAAACACTCTATAGAATTGCTATGAATTATTATAACTCTGCTGATGCTGTTGAAAAAATTAAAGAAGCAAATGGATTAACTTCAGATACAATTTCTAGTGGACAAAAGTTAATTTTACCTTAATTTATTTATTAAAATAGAGGATAGAATCCTTTTTTGTCGAATATGTTTATATAGTGCAAAATGAATAAGGTGGGTGAAAATATGTTTGCTAAAAGTGTAATGATACCAAAAGAAAAATGTATTACGATTCAGTCTTCTGATTCAGTTCAGGAAGCTCTAGAATTGCTTGAAAAAAACCAAATCGATGCAATTCCTGTACTTGATAAGGGACAATATAAAGGGATTTTAAATCGTTATATTGCATACCGCGCATTTTTTTACAGTGGATTAAGCAAAGACGAGTTTTTTGAAAAAACGTTATTAGTGGATATCCTAACACGTGAAGACATTTTTTTGAACATTGAGGATGTTTTTGAAAGTTCTTTAATTCAATTGAATGATTTTCCGATTATAGCGGTTGTAGAAGAAGGAAAGTTTTTAGGGATTGTAACGAGATATGATACCATGCATCAATTCAGAGGTGCTTTTGGGATGGATCGGGCAGGCGTTCGTATTACCTTCACTTCAGTGGAAACAGAAGGACGTATTGCAAGACTAGGTGATATTATCCATAAGTTCCATGAATCTGTTATTTCACTAGTTACCTTTGATGAGACAGATAAATTACTACGTCGAATTGTCTTAAAAATCGAGAAACGTGATAATCTTCAAAAGTTTCTAAAAGAATTAGATCGATCTGGATTCCGTGTTTTGCACATCCAAGAGGATTGATGGTAATATAAGCATACCTAAGAAAAAAGGTGGAAGGGGAGATCCCTTCACCTTTTTTCTTTTGATTAAAAGAGGTGATTTCGTTTGCGTTATATTGTCTGGTTACTAGGAATATTTGGACTGGTACCATTATATATGTTAAAAAAAGCATTCGAGACAAATATTCTGTACCATGAGGTATCGACGGAAAAATTCATCAATCAGAAACCATTTCGTATATTCTTTATATCTGATATACACCGAAGAAAAATTCCGAATAAGCTGCTAATCAATAGTTCACCAATAGATATCGTAATTATTGGGGGAGATTTAGCAGAAGCTAATGTATCCAAAGAGCGAATAGAGGACAATTTAAGAAAGTTAGCCCAAGTGGCCCCTATTTATTATGTGTGGGGAAATAACGATCGAGAAGTTGGGGAAACCACAATACAACAATTAATGGAACAAGTGAACGGAACGATATTGGAAAACCAAGCAATTTGTGTCAGAAATGATCATCATAGGGTTATGCTTGTTGGCATAGATGATGTTTCTGCCCGAAGAGCAAATATTCAACAATCATTTGAGGGGGTAAAAAAAGAGGATACGATTATCTTTGTTTCACATACTCCATCTGTTTTTAAAAAAGTTGAAATCGCCTATAAACCTGATATCAAACTTGCGGGTCATACACATGGTGGGCAAATTCGTATGGGTTCAATAGGCTTATATCCTATTGGGGAATTTGTAAAAGGTGATAATATTGCTTCGTTAATCAGCAATGGGTTTGGTACCTCTTTACTACCTTTTAGATTAGGAGCACAATCAGAATGTCACGTTTTAACAATTCATAACTCGAGTCGTAAGCAAATGTGATGAAACATACACAACGTTTACAACACCTTATTAATTACCTATACTAAAGCTATACGAATAGTGAACGTAGTGAGGGGAATATTGTTTATGGATAGCAACAATCAAGGGAAATATAACATCAAAGCAGTTTCCACTATGGTCGGTATTCTTCCGGGTACCATTCGTGCGTGGGAAAGACGCTATAAAATGATTGCACCAAATCGCAATGAAGTGGGACATCGGTTATATTCAGATGGTCATGTCCGAAAGCTAAAGTGGTTAGCAAGTAAAATTAATGCAGGTTTTACAATTAGCCAAGCAGTCGCTCTTCTAGAGCAAAACGATAGTGAACCAGTAAAAGTGAGTAATCGAGAAGAGGAAAATCGTTTAACTGTACTCCATGAAGAATTACTTGAGTCATTACTGAAATTCGATGAACGTACTGCCCAACATGTGATAAACGAAGCATTTTCGATTTACACATTAGATAAAGTTCTAATTGATTTATTAGCTCCTTTACTGGTTAAGATCGGTCTTCTTTGGGAGGAAGGAAAGATTACTACAGCTCATGAACATTTTTCTACGTCCATTCTTCGATCTAGAATTGGCTCGATTATGCATGCTTATCCACATAATGGGTTATTGCCTAAAGTAATTGCTGTGTGTGCTCCTGGAGAATGGCATGAGCTAGGACTCCTTATTTTCACTTTATATATGAGAAGAAAAGGATTTGAAGTCGTGTATTTGGGTAGCAGTATAAAAGAAGATGATATAAATGTTGTCATTAATACTATCAATCCCCGGTTTTTATTTATGTCATGTACAATCAAAGAGAATATTCCTTCTACACTCAAGTTAACAAATGCCCTTCAGGATGAATACGATACGTTAGTCATCGGTCTTGGGGGGAAGGCAATAGACACGATGCCCGAAAAAATGAAAGATTCTTTTACAGACAATATTTTAGGTCAATCAATTATCGAATGGGATGAGTGGATAGAAAAATATACCTATGTTAATTAATCTGATTAAATGTCCTATTAATGATTGAAGTTGACTACTAAAGATTTACTAAGAACTTTAGTTAGACAACTTTAGTTGTAAAATTTGTACGATTCTCCTATCATTGATAGGAGATTTTTATTAGGGGAAGTGAATATTATGAGAAAAGTAGATGCCATTGTCGTAGGTGCGGGTCCATGCGGTTTAGCAGCTGCAATATCAATGCAAGACATTGGTTTGACACCATTAATAATTGAAAAAGGAAATATCGTGGAAGCCATTTATAAATATCCAACTCATCAAACCTTTTTTAGTACGAGTGAAAAACTAGCAATCGGAAATGTCCCTTTTATTATAGAACAACGTAAACCGAAGAGAAATCAAGCACTTGTATATTATCGTGAAGTGGCCAAAATAAAACAACTTCAAGTACAACGCTTTGAAAATGTAGATCGTATTGAAAAGAATAATGAGACTTTTATTGTTCATACATCAAAGGACAGGTATGAAACAGACTATGTTGTCATTGCGACTGGTTATTATGATCATCCGAATGAATTAAATATTCCAGGTCATGACTTGGAAAAAGTAAATCATTATTTTAAAGAAGGTCATCCTTACTTTGAAATGGACGTTGTCGTCATTGGTGGGAAAAATTCTGCAATTGATGCAGCTTTAGAGCTACATAAAGCCGGAGCAAGGGTTACCGTTGTCTACCGTGGAAAGGAATATTCACCAAGTATCAAGCCTTGGATTTTACCGGAATTTGACGGATTAGTTCGATCTGGAGATATAGAAATGTTATTCGAAACAAATGTGGAGGAAATAACAGAGACGAGCATTCGAATTCGTCACAAGAACCATTCCTACACCCAAAAAAATGATTTTGTTTTTGCCATGATTGGATATCATCCCGATCATAACTTTTTACGTCAAGTCGGTGTTCATATTGATGAAGAAACAGGAAGACCTATCATTCAAGAGGAAACAATGGAAACCAATATAAAAGGTGTTTATATAGCAGGTGTATTGGCAGCAGGTAATAACGCAAATGAAATATTTATAGAAAATGGACGATTTCACGGAGAACAAATTGCTCAAGCGATTGCAGAGAAAGAACAACAAAAACTGACCGATTAATTTAATGTTATTAAGGCGAGTGAAATCATGATGATTTCACTCCAGACTGTAGACAAACACATGAAAAATGGTTTGTTTATAGTCTTTTTTTTATAACTAAATAAAAAGTCTGAATTCCATTAAATGACCGCTTTCCCATGACGGATGACTCATAGTATGTTGTTCGTATTACTTCATCTTCTTATTTTGTGCTTGTGAAAAATTTAACGCTCAAACTGGCTAGTTTATCGCTCAATTTGGAGATTTATCGCTCAAACTGAGGATTTATCGCTCAAAATCGACTGTTTATCGCTCAAACACGTCTCATATTCTAGTTAACTAGGTGAGATAACCTACGCCTTTGTTACCAAAAGAGGTACAGTTCATCTTGAAACAAATGGGTATGACAGAGCGTAAAGCTGTCGCTGAGTTCTCAATCAGTAAAAGAAAGTGGAATCGATAATGCACTGTGATAGATTTCTATGAAGGATGGACAGCGGGAAGAAATATGAAACACGTCATCGCTTTTGATGGCAGTATGGGGAAAAGCACCAAGGTCGTCTACGATCTCAATCAACAGTGCCAGTATGAAGAGGAGTTGGAACATACACAATTCAGTTTCCTGTCGTTAAGGGACGCATCGATTCCGTGTTGCTGGATTGCAGGCGAGTGGAAACCATCTGCTCCTGTATCGCTTCACTAGCTTCGTCACAGTAATAATATCAAATTGCTCTGGCTCTATTCTTTCCTGCGGGAACAGCGCGAGCCGAAGACCCTGCAGCATGCGGAAAGTTTCGAAGTCCAAGAATACCACATCGTGTGGTAACGCCTTCGTGACCAACATCCTGTTGGCCCGAATCGGCTGGGGCACCGCACGCGGAAAGCAACCCATCTCGATAAACGAGATAGGGAGGTTTGCATGAAAAACTAATTTCACTGTTTCGTGGACTCCAATTTTAAAAGGGGGTGTCCAAGTTCCATATACAAAGTAAGTGGAGAGTTGTTTTCTCCTAACTGGTTCTCTGTAAAGGTGTAAAAGGTCCGAGGAGGCTCACGGGCAACTCTCTCGTCATGTTACACCGATTTAAAATGTGTAGAAATGTCATGAGAACTTTCTAATTGATTTAAACTGAGAAGTAATTTTATACGTGCTTTTTGACCACTTAAGCCATGAGCAAAAATCACGCCAAGGTCATCGAGCATCTTCCCACCACCCTCGTAACCGTAAACAGGCTGAGCAATGCCATTGTAACAACGAGAAACAATAACTACTGGTATGTTTTGATTCAACAAATCTTTTATAGCTGGGACAATAGCAGGAGGGACATTTCCTTGACCTAAACCTTCTAATACCAACCCATCGTAACCATGAATGCCAATCATGATTAGTAAGTCTGCATCCATACCTGCATAGACTTTTAATAACGCTACCTTTTTATGAATAGCATTAATTGAGAATGTCTCATGGGGGTGGGGAATATGATGGAAATGTACGCCCGTTTTGGTAATAATCCCGATTGGACCATATTGTGGACTTTGAAAAGTGGAAACATTGCTAGTTGAAGTCTTTGTAACATTTTGAGCAGTATGAACTTCATCGTTCATAACCACTAAAACACCTTTCCCTTTTGCTTCATCCAAAATAGCTACTCGTACGGCGGAAACTAAATTATATACACCATCTGCCCCTATTTCATTTGAAGAGCGCATAGCACCGGTTAAAATGATGGGGATACTTTGATTAATTGTTAAATCAAGGAAATAGGCTGTTTCTTCTAAAGTATCTGTCCCGTGTGTAATCACAAAACCATCTACTTGACCTTGTTCTGTTTCTTGGTCAATAATTTTTTTTAATAAAATCATTTCATGTGGCGTCATGTGAGGTGATGGTAAATTAAACGCCTCAATTTCACGAATTTCAGCATATTGAGAAAGTTTGTCTACCTCAGCACTTAAAGGATTTATGTCGCCTGTCATTATGGCTCCTTCTTGATTGTTCATATGCATGGAAATCGTACCGCCTGTGTGTATAACCACAATTTTTTTCATTTTAATGAATCCTCCAATTTTCCCAACGATTGGGTTATAAAATGGTATAATTAAATCATTCAAAAGGAGGCGATTAATACTTGATTATTTTATTGTCGGTGGCAATCGCTCCGGGGCTTGCTCTATTTAGTTATTTATACTTACGTAATGAAATTTCAAATGAACCTTCTAAAACATTGTTTCATACTTTTATCTATGGAGCTATTTTAACATTTCCAATCTTGTTCATGCAGCATGTGTTTGCAGAAGAGCAAATATTACAGTCTTCTTTTATACGTAATGTTTTATTTACAAGTACAGTTGAAGAGTTTTTTAAGTGGTTAATTTTAGTTGTGGCCATCTACCAACATGTAGAATTCGATGATCCTTACGATGGTATTTTATATGGTGCCAGTATATCACTCGGATTTGCAACGGTTGAAAATATTTTATATTTATTTACATATGGTGTCCACACCGCTTTTATCAGGGCGCTACTACCTGTTTCAAGTCATGCCATATTTGGAGTGGTTATGGGATATTACTTAGGCAGAGCAAAGTTTGCATCAGATAATTCATCAAGGAATCTCTTATTTGTAGCATTAATTGTGCCAATAGGATTGCATATAATTTATAATGGCATTCTATCCATTCAAGAAATTTGGATTTACTTTATGATTCCTTTTATGTTATTTCTGTGGTGGCTGTTTTTAGCAAAAGTAAAAAAGGCCCATATGCTTACCATACACCATTTTCATAAAAGAGATACAATATCTCAAGGTCAGTAAAAAAACCAATTTAATTATTGGTTTTTTTTTGTATAAATAATGTCAGATGTCTCATGCTATAAAAAAAGGAGCATGTGTATGAAAAAAAAATCGAGCAGATGGTTAGCATGGCCATTAACATTTGGTATTTTGTCATTGTCTTTTTTAGCCCCACAAGATTCGAATGCATTTAGTGCACAAGTGATAGAACTAGGTGCATTCGGAGAAGATGTAATTGAACTACAATCTAGACTTCAATACATTGGGCTTTATAAAGGTAAAATTGATGGGGATTTCGGTTATGGTACCTATTGGGCACTTCGGAATTTTCAAGAAAAGTATGGTTTGCCTATTGATGGTGTTGCAGGGAAACAAACGAAAACAAAGTTAGCGAACGTTTCAACCTATCATAAAGAGTTTGTTCAAAATCAGATAAATCAAGGAAACCAATTTACTCATTATGGGAATATTCCCTTAGAGAATCAAACCAAACAAGGTGCAAAACAGACTGAACAAGTAAAATTACCGGCTGAATACTCCCAACGAGATTTGCAGTTAATGGCGAATGCAGTCTATGGAGAAGCCCGTGGAGAACCTTATGAAGGTCAAGTAGCGGTAGCTGCTGTCATACTTAATAGAATTGAGGATTCCCAATTTCCTAATACAGTAAGTGGGGTCATATTTCAGGAAAGAGCATTTACAGCAGTTGCCGATGGACAAATTTGGCTTACACCTAACGAGAGAGCAAAAGAAGCAGTTCTTGATGCGTTAAATGGTTGGGATCCTTCTGAAAATGCTCTTTACTATTTCAATCCAGTAACAGCTACAAGTGCTTGGATTTGGACAAGACCGCAAATAAAAACGATTGGTAAACATATTTTTAGTGATTAAGGAGGGAGGGATAGCGTGAAAATTTTATCAGGTATTTTAGCAGTTGGATTAGTTATTATGGGCGTATTTTTGTACAATTCGAAACAAAATGAATTGGATTTAAATAGGAAATTACACGCACAATATACAAATGAAATGAGCGATGCATCCCAAAAACTTGATGAACTACAAGAATCTGTTCAAAAGGCGAGCATTTTTAAAGAACCTTCAGCACAGGACGAGTCATTAGAGAATATTTGGCGTCTCTCTTCAGATATAAGAAGCTCAATTGCATCTTTGCCATTAGAACGTGAGTTTACGACACAATGGATGAATTATTTAGGCAGATTAGGTGATTTT
>JBFELW010000028.1:0-11015 GCA_041551995.1 Paenisporosarcina sp. | reverse complement strand
TCCTGTAAATCCACACATAATTAGCGTTCTCCAATCTACTCAATTTCATTCAAGAATTATACCATTTCTACAAGGAAAACATAAGCGAATATTGACATGTATCGATATAAATCTGCATCGTGCATATCTAACTTCTACCTCTACTTATAGGTTGTCACCTTGCTTTTTTACTGTGAAAAGTGAATGTATTAGGGTTTTCTCCGAGCTTTTACTTTTTGCTCGAATGCATACCCTAAAGAAATGAGCATCGGCTCACTCCAAGCTCTACCTGTAAACGTAAGGCCAAACGGTTCACCTGATTGTGAAAAATCAGCTGGAACTGTAATGGATGGATAACCGGCTGCGGCACCTATACTACACCCATGGACTTGTGGGAATACAAGCGCATCTAGTCGCAAATCATCTATTGATTTACCTAGACCAATTTCACCTGCTAAATATCGGTTGCGCTCCAATGCCTCAATATATTCTGTTTCTGTTAAAGTACCAGAAGTATGTTGGGATTCCTCAAGTAACCTTTGACCGAACTGAAGGGTTTCTTTTGGATGTTCGTTATTAAAGTGAATGATATCTGCAAGCGAACGAATAGGATTGGTTGGATCCGTTCTCGCTAAATAACTATTCAAGTCGACTTTAAACTCATGTGTTAACACAGCATAACCTAAATCGTCTTCCTTGCACTTTATATCTACTGAATCTACAATTTCTGCGCCTAGATTACGTAATTGATTCACTTGCTTTTCAAATAGTTCAGCACGTTCTGATGAAATCTCTTTTTCAAAAATAGATCTAGCTATTCCAATTCTTTTACCTTCGAAGGAATTTTTATTTAAACATTTTTCCCAGTCAATATCATCAAACTTCCGACTTTTCTGTGTAACCGGATCTGAATCGTCCGTTCCGATAATAGCCTTAAAAACATGTACAGCATCTTCAACGGTCCTTGTCATTGGACCAGCCGTGTCCTGCGTATGCGACAACGGAATAATACCCGTGCGGCTGACCGCTCCTACTGTCGGTTTCAATCCAACTAATCCATTCTGTACGGCAGGGTTTAAAATCGACCCTGAAGTTTCTGTACCAATTGCAGCCGCCGCCAAATTGGAAGCAATTGCAGATGCAGAGCCAGAACTTGAACCTCCAACATCAAAAGGACCATATGGATTCTTCACTTGCCCCCCACGAGAGCTAAATCCGTTCGTCATACAATCAGACATGAAATTGGCCCATTCGGTTAAATTAGTCTTTCCTAATATTACAGCACCAGCTTCACGTAACTTCTTTACAATGGTAGCATCTTTTAAAGCATAATGATTTGCAAGTGATAGTGACCCAGCACTTGTATGTAAGTCATCACCTGTATCAATGTTATCTTTAACTAAAATTGGAACTCCATGTAGCATGGATCGTGGACCACTAATTGAACGTTCATAGTCTAGTGATTGTGCAATTTGAAGTGCTTTAGGATTAACTTCAAGAATTGCATTTACATTTGGGTTTCGCTTGGATATTAGCTCTAAGTACATATAAACTAAATCTTCGGATGAGATTTCGTAAGAAGACATCTTTTCTTGCATTTGTACAATTGTTGCTTCTTCTAACCACTCATTCATAAGTTGGTTTCGTTTTACATGGTTCATGGATGTTACCCCCATTAAAATCTATTTAAAAACTCTCATAACTATCAAAATGAGTAAACACTGACCTATCGTGTCTACTACTTTTTATTTCTATCTAATCTGTAATTATAGCACTTATTTTAATGAAAACAGGCACATGTCCCTTCGATATTCCATATAAATTATCCATAAGAAAAGTCAGAACAGCATTATTCATTATGCCACTCTGACCTAGTATTACTCTGTTTTTTCCATATGTCCTTTAATTAACTCATATAATGTTAGTTCATATAACTGTTTACCTTCTATTTTAAATACACCGTGAGATACTAAATCGTCAATGACTGTCATTATTTTTTCATCCATTTTTGTTTCTTTAGGTGGAATCATGATGTTGAACTCCTTCAATATATAGTCGCTCTTTATTTACCCGCCACCTTTAAACTTAAACCTGGCCAGAATTTTTTGGGGAATGAATAAAAATATGAAATAACCTAATCCAGTGCCTAAAGTATTTAACCAAAGGTCATCAACATCGCTACTTCTCATTTGTGGAAGTTGTAATACCTCAATTGATAAAGAAATAAGAAATCCTAAGCCGATTGTAATAAATCCCCTCTGGAACTTCTTCCATAATAATGGCAATAAAAATCCGATTGGAATAAACATGACAATATTTCCAATGAAATTAATAAAAAAGGGTTGCCAATAATTAAGGTATTTTATAGCATTATAGGTCTCGATTAAAACACGGAAAAACTCAAAATTAGTTGCTTGATAATTTCCATTCTCGAAAAATAACGAGCCATCTTTTATAGAAACGTTTGGAATAATGGTTTGTGATAATAATCCTATTAAGAAAATAAAAAAGAAAACAACACCTATCTCGTGTAAAAAGCTTACATTTGTATATGTTCTCTTTATCTTATAGATTCTAAAAATAATAATAATTGGTGTAGTAATTATCATATACAACCACATATTTTGAACATAACCTAGTATTAAATCCATAGATACTCCCTTAGTTTCTCTTTATTATAATCATAGTCTAAACGCTATTTAGTTGTGTGTCCAAAGAAGAGAAGGAACTAAACGGATTTCATGTCAATATCCAGGAAAAATAAGGTATTTATTAGAGCGAAGATGGATAGGCTTTTACTAGGAAAAAGACTTTTCTTTTTGGATTTCTGTCTTTTGGGACTACAATAGAATGAGAAGGGAGTAGTGAAAGTTGAGAACCATTGTGCTTATCCTCATATTAACTATTGGTGCATATATATCTAGTCCCTTATGGGAAGAGTACGCAGATAACTATATAGATACTTCTTTTTTAGAGAAGATAGATAAACAAGTCCTTAGCAGTAAAAACTTTTTAAAAGAGCAACCATTGGTAGCAAGCTCGATAGAAACGATTCAAACTGCTCTTGCAACTCTTCCTAGTCAATTAATAGAAGAGAAAAACAAACTGTTAGCAGATCCAATTGAAAAGTTAGACAAACCAACGTTAGCTACACCAACAGAT
Organism: Paenisporosarcina sp.; assembly: GCA_041551995.1. Taxonomy (GTDB): domain Bacteria; phylum Bacillota; class Bacilli; order Bacillales_A; family Planococcaceae; genus Paenisporosarcina. The sequence continues at coordinate 7,874 of JBFELW010000028.1, read as the reverse complement.
GGGTTGTTTTCAGTTCATAATATCGAAATTGGAGACGAGAAAGAGAAGATAGAAACCCAGTTTGGAACCCCTCAACGAGAAACTGCAAATGAATACGGTACGACTTGGCATACGTATCATACAAACTATCAAAACTTCTTCATGGTCTCTTATGATTCTACTGATAAAGTTAATGGTCTTTTTACAAATAATGATCTTATTGCGTCAACACTTGGTATTAAACTGAATAGTTCCAAAGATTCTGTACGTATATCACTCGGGGATCCATTAACCTATATTAAAAAAGGAAATATTAATTATATGATGAACAAGACTGAAGAGTCAGATACCTACTTAACTGAACATGTCTATGTGACCGTATTCTACGATTTACATGAAAATGACACCGTTACGGCAATCCAAATCCTTTCTGAAAACTTGGAACAAGAAAAATCTTCCATATATGCAGAAAGTAGTACCTTATTACAAGAAGGGCTTGAACTCCAACTATTTGATTTAACAAATGCGGCCCGTGTTCATCATGGTGTTCAAGCAGTTAATTGGGATTCACTTGTCCAACTGACTGCCTATGACCATAGTCAAGATATGGCTACACAAAATTATTTCAGTCATACGAATCTCAAAGGGGAATCCCCCTTTGATCGCATGACTGATGACGGAATCTCTTATCGTGTTGCAGGAGAAAATTTAGCTTACGGACAACCAAGCAGTGTTTTCGCTCACGAAGGTCTAATGAATTCAATTGGACACAGAGAAAATCTCTTAAAACCAGAATTTAGTCTTCTGGGCATCGGAGTTGCTTTTAATGCAGAGAATCAGCCATATTATACACAGAATTTCTATTCAAAATAAAACGCAGATTGTACCCACTAAACGGTACAATCTGCGTTTTCACTATAAATAGATACAACATACCTTAAGATACCCAATCATCTATGTATTACCTTTAAAATCCAAAATGCTCGATTCATTATTAATTTCCTGTATATGTGCGATTGGTTTATACTCTTTAAATGAAAACTGAAAGCTTGTTCCTCTGCCCACTTTACTTCTTACCTCTATAGTTCCCTTCATTGCTCGAACAATACTATAAACTACCATGACCCCAAGACCAGTACCTTTTGTACCTTTAGTAGAGTAATAAGGTTCTCCTAGACGTGCCAATTGCTCTTTAGTCATACCTTCCCCTGTATCTTTTATCCGAATAATAATATTTGTTAAACTCATGACCGTACTAATCTTTATTTCACCACCATTTGGCATAGATTCAATTGCATTTTTCAGTACATTAACGAAGCACTGGTGAAACTTCTGTCGGTCACCTTCAATGATTGCATTAGTTGAAAAGAGAGATGTAATCTTAACAGATTGTTGATTAGCTAAGGGTTCCAGTAGGTTGATGACACGTTTCAATTCACCCTGAACATCAAGTTCTTCAACTTTTTCAATTAAAGGTTTTGAAAAGGTCAAATAATCCTGTATGACGTTTTCAGCTGACTCTAATTCTCCTTGTAGTATAGACAGATATTCTGTTCTTTTATTTCGTTCAAGAGAGGGATCTTGTAGAAGTTGAGCAAAACCAATCGCTGAAGTTAATGGATTTCGAATCTCAGGAGATATTGCAGCTCCCATTTGTTCAACCGCTTCTAGTTTTTCCGATTTAACTAAGCGTTGTCGCAGGTAAATATTTTTTTCTATATTTTCTATAATATAAGAAATCATGGCAACACCTAATGGCGGTACAAAAAGATAAGCGAACCATAAATCTAAGGTTTGTGAAGGAGAAGCTAGTATTTCTATACCTATAGTCATAAGAAAACTCATTAGCATAGTAACACCCACACTGAAGAATATCCTGCATCTAGAGGATAGTTTTAAAAACCATGGTGAAATCCGCCAAATGAAATAACTAAACACCCCATAGAATGCGACTGCGAGCCAGAATCCAATGTCAATTCCAAGAAATCCACGGATAATAATGAGTAATAAGCCTAGAAGAGGACTTAATCCTAGGTAAAGCCCCCCAATCAAAAATGGAATGATACGCAAATCTAATACCATTTCTTCATTTAAAGGATAGGCAAATATACAACAGAGAATTAGAGAAGCTGTAAAGTAAAAAACGGCTGTGCCTTTATAAAAACGATTGCCTACAGATTCATACCACATGAGACAAAAAAATAACAGTACAATTAGTAAAGATAGATTGAATAGAAAATGTCCAGTAAGTGATTGCAAAGGATTACCTCATTTTATTGTATTATAGGTAAATAATACCTATAAATTTTAGAATAAACAATATTTTTTTAATCTTTATAAAAATAAAAAATGACAACATTTTCTGCTGTCATTTCAAAATATCAAATTTATTTCATGTCTAATTATTAGGTTACTTTTCTTATAAATACTACCTTCAAATAATTACCCTCATTAAATTCTTGAATCGTTTTAAAGTCATCAGGAAGCGAATATTCCTCTATCACTTCATACTTTCCACTGGCTTTTTTAAATGCTTTTTCAATGAAACCTTTAAACTTATTCATGCCAAATGTACTGCAGTTTGAAGAAGCTACAATGATTCCATTGCTCTCAGTAATTGCAATCGTTTGGACCAACAAATCAGTATAGTCTTTTCCTGCACTAAAAGTATGTTTTTTAGAGCGTGCAAAGCTTGGGGGATCAAGTATGACCATATCAAATTTCAATTCTTTACGAACCGCATACTTAAAGTAATTAAAAACGTCCTCTACAATTATATCGTGTGATTCAAAATCAATACCATTGACACTAAATTGTTCAATCGTTTTACTTTTACTTCGATTAGCTAGATCAACGCTGGTTGTTTTCACTGCCCCCCCTAAAGCCGCAGCTATAGAAAATGCCCCGGTATAAGAAAAAGTATTCAACACATGCTTGTCCCTTGAATAGTTATCACGAATAGATTTTCGCACTTCTCGTTGATCAAGAAATATTCCTACCATTGCGCCATCATTTAAATACACAGCAAAATTCATGCCATTCTCTTTTACGATTAAAGGAGAAGGCGCTTCTTGTCCAGAGATAAAATCATTGTCGTCTACATACATCCCTTTAGATGCAAATCGTTTCTTTTCATAAAGTCCTTTTACATCGTTTTGATTCATTAGTGCCTCAATAATAAGGTCCTTAAACTCATAAATCCCTTCACTATACCAACTAATCACATAGTATCCGTTGAATGTATCAATTGTGAATCCACCAATTCCGTCACCTTCCCCATTAAATACGCGAAATGCAGTTGTTTCAGGATTTTTAAACAATGACTCCCTGCTGGTAAAGGCTAGTTTTATTTTCACTTTGAAGAAATCTAAGTCAAACACATCTTGTTTGTTTCTTGTAAGAATCCAACCTCGTCCTTTATTCTGTTTCCCATAATAACCTTTACCTAAAAAACGGTTATTTTCATCCACTAGTTCAATTACAGATCCCTCAATAACCATATCTTTTACATTTAATATAGCCTCTTCTGTTATAAGTGGATAACCTGCCTTAAAGTTCTTTACATAACCAGATTTCACTTTTAACTTTATCGGTTGTTCCATATTATCACCCAATCATTTATTTCTTTCTTTCTATTCTACAGATGTTTTGCTTGAAAATCATTTTGTCGAGCTGCTGAGCATTGTTAAATCAACTTTGCGTGTACTATCCCTAGTTTTTCACCCATATAATTCAGCATAGATCGTATACGTTTAGGAAGGAGTCTAAAGTGAAATGGCAATAAAACCACCTCGTTTACAAAATGAAGATACCATCGGAATTGTAACATTAGGAAGCCCTTTGGCAGAATCTACAATTAATGAAGGAATTGCCACTCTAGAAAACATGGGATTTAATGTGATAATTGGTGAATCAGTATATGCTTCTACAGGATTTCTAGCTGGTACACCCGAGTCACGCGCTGCAGACCTAATGAGGATGTTTACAAATGAGGATGTAACATGTATCTTACCTACCAGAGGTGGAGTAGGCGTTTCAGCCATTCTTCCTCTTTTAGACTTCTCTGTCATAAGATCTAATCCAAAAATCATTTCTGGTTACAGCGATATAACTATATTACTTAATGCCTTGTATGAGTATGCTGATTTAATAACCTTTCACAGTTTACTCCTAGTTAATTTTAACTTAAGCACGCCAGCCTATAACTTTAACCAATTTTTTTCTGCAACTTCAGCTATAACTGCTCCTTGGGAAATCATTAACCCGCCTGGTATCCCATTGGTAAGTAAAGTTCCCGGAACTGTCACAGGACCAATTGTTGGGGGCAACTTGACTTCATTCATAGATACTTTAGGCACTTCTTATGAAATCAATACAGAAGGGAAAATCTTATTTTTAGAAGATCTCAATGAACCTATTAACACAATTTATCGTTATTTAAATCACCTTAAATTAGCGGGTAAATTTGATGATTGCAACGGTATAATTATGGGTGAGTGTACCAATTGCACCCCTGCTTTTGGTGTATCCTATATTCAACTCATTGAGGAATTCTTAGTGCCTTTAGGTAAACCACTTATGAGTAATCTTGCAACGGGACACGGGGAATTTAAAGCGGCTATACCCATTGGTGCTAGTGTAACTATGAATACAGAAGATTTGACACTTACTGTAATGGAAGCAACAGTAAGTCCTTAATTAAAATAAAAAACCGACTACTTTTAAAAAAGCAATCGGTTTTTTTAGTTTTTATTTTAATAGGGATGACCATTCGTCTTCGAGCCATTTATCAAAGTCAGGTCCTTTTTCACCTTCATATGCATCATATACGTCAAGACGCATTTTCTTTAACTTTTCTTTAAACTCTTCATAAGAATGACCTGCTGGCAAACTCTTTTTAATGCGCAACAAGATTTTTGAAGTTCCTTTTATAATGTCGAATTTCGTTTGTTTAGGTTTAGTGACTTCTTCACCAAAACCCTTCAACTGACGATAAGCTGATTCCTGTACTTTAAATACAGGATCCTTAGTCATTCTTGTGGTTAAGACATCAATGACTTTGCTATGTTTATACTGACCCAACTCTTCAACAGCATCAAATCGTTCTCTCCAACTAGATGTACGATTTGCCGCCTTTTTTAACTCTTCATAATTAGCAGGTAGTTCATTTTTTATTTTATTGTTCGTCAAACTTAACCAGTCTCCTTTCATGTCATCTTCCTTTAGGAAATATTAACATGCATTTATTTAGTGTACCATCAATTGTGGTAGTACATACTTTTTCCTACTATTTAAAATACATCCTACACGTACAAATCATTTAAACGGTACATCTTACCAATTCCATATTCTCTTCAATTCCTTTAAGTGTTGCTGAAAATTGTTTTAACTCAACCAAATTTTCTTTTAGAAAAGATTGAATGTCTTCATTCTCCAAGTAACCTTGACTAAAGACGATGTCGTTTCCAACACTTTCCCCTTGTATTCTAGCTGCTATATTTACTGTTCTTCCAAAGTAATCAAGTCGATCATTCGAGTTTACGGCAATTGTAGGTCCACTATATAAACCTATTTTAAGTACGATGGAATCCTTACTCTCTTGGTTAAACTCCGAGATATGTTGTTGGATTTGAATGGCAGCTTTTATTGCATCTTCAGGTAAATGGAAAACCGCCATGACTGCATCGCCAATTGTTTTGACCACTCCACCTGAATTATCGGATATCCAATGCGTCAGAAATTCAAAATGCCTTCGGACTTGACTATATGCATCAGCATCTCCAACCAACTCATATAAGTGAGTAGAATCTTGTAAATCACTAAATAAAATCGTAACATTCTCAATTCCAACCTGCTGACCTGGAGATAAAACCTCAGCCGAAAACAAATCTCTAAACTCTTGCATCGAGGTTACCATAGCAGCAGTCAAAACATCGTTACTCCATTCATTTTTTTCCAATACAAAAACAATTTCATCATGGGTGGAATTGGCGAGTTGTATGCAAGAAGCATTTGGTCCCACTTCAATTTCCGTATCGGACCAGCCTTTTTCAGTATATTCTATTGATAATTCATTTTGAATATTTGAAGATTTTTTTTGAAAAGTAAGCATGTGGTTAGCTTGTAAAATACGGACACGTAATTTCTCTACATTAGCAGGAAGTAGCAATTGATAACTCTTTCCACTTGTTATAACCTGTTGAACTTGCACATGTGGTGAAATCATGGGTCCACCTACACAATATGTATTGTCGTACGCAACTCTAATTGATGGATGTACTGTGAAATTTAGTTCTACATACTTTCCAAAGTTGGCATTGTAGTTAATTCCACACAAATCACAATGAAATTGTTCTCGAAGCTTAGTTAATGATGTGTACTCAACCTTGGACACACGACAATTTGGGCAAATTAAGTTCCAACTTAAGTTTAATAGCCCTACTTTCGTTGCGTATAAAAATAGACGAACCACTTCCTGAGAATTAACTCCCCATCTCCGTGCAATTTCGATAGGTTGCATTTTCGTCACTTCACTGTTATCTCCGATTATAAGTAATTTCTTTAGTTTTGCTATGTACAAAGGATTTACAGGTTTGTTTATTAATTGTTCCTCCATACTTTTCAACTTGTCCAGATTCACTTTTACTTTTGTAGCTCCTAATAAGGGAGTTTCTCTCCCATCCTCAATCAATTGTAAATAGTCATCTAAATATTTCATTGTATTTTTCATGGATTGAACGCCTGTCAGTTGAATAGCCGCAATCCCTATTACATTACGTGGAGTAAATTCCCCAATTAGTCGGACCCGTGTTCCCTTTACCCCATCAGGAAGTGTAATGTCCGAATCTTCAAGTTCAATCCCACCCCTAAAATGTTTGAGAGGTCCTCCACCGTATGCTCTTTCTACCATATAATTCTCATACTTTTCCCATTGAAACGGATATTCTCTCCACTTCAGAGGAACAACCCCTCCGACTTTCGCAAGTGCTTCTCTATGAAATGTCTTACCTGCAACTTTTTCATCAGGTTTAAACGTAACTGAAAATAGGCCAATTATTCGATTGAGTCGATCGGTATCGCTCAATAAATTCCATACTGTCTCTCTATTCAATGGATATTCTTTCTCCATAACAAAATTTTTAGCTGAGAAATTCAAGTTCTTCCCCCCAGGATCACAAAATTATCTATCGTTCTTTTATCGGATATCACCTCCGCTTTTTAAGTGAATAGGTAATTTACAAGAATATTTTTGTTATACATTTAAAGAAGATTTAGTTTTTTAAAATAACAGTATTTCTAAATAGAGGGGTAATTAATTTGGAACAGCTATTGCAATATGGTTGTATAGGTAAAACGAAAAATATATTCTTGAAAATGAGTCAATTTCATTTATAAAAAGTCTAGCAATAAAATCCGGACAAAGTTGTTTCCGCTTTATGCGGACGCTTTCCGTGGGGCACGGCTTCAATCTCCTCGGGCCAACAGGATGTTGGTCACGAAGGCTTTGCCACACGATGTGGCGTTCTTAGCCTTCGTTCCTTTGCCCTCGACTGCGGGGCTTTCAGCTCGCGCTGTTCCCACAGGAGTCGCCGCATTGCGCTTCAAATCAAACGATACCTGTTTAAAATAAACGGATAATTAATATAAAAACCAATTAAATGTTCGTGTTTATTATCGAATTAAGGAGTTATGAAATTGACTCAAATAAAATAAAATTCAAATAAAGAAAAAAGACTGAGAAAAACTAGACTTTAATACATCCGTTTTCCTTAGCCTTTAAATTGTTTGTAATTAATCTTTATTAATTAAATCTTTCAATTCTGACCAGTTCGAAACTCTTGGAATGGTTAGGTGTTGATTGTAAGGTTGATTTTTTACAAATACGTTTAATTTTT
>JBFELW010000027.1:0-11107 GCA_041551995.1 Paenisporosarcina sp. | reverse complement strand
CGTCACTATGTTCATTAGCAGATACATAAGCAACAGGTAAGCCACTTAGATTTGCATACTGAGCAGTTAGTTTTAATTCACCGCCAACATTGTTCCATTCCTGTACCTTGTCATCATGATAGACAACATAATAACTTATTCCATCAAATACATAAGATTCGATAAAGCCAATCATTTCATTATGGTGATTGTAGACAGGTGTACCCTCATCACTATTTATAACCTTTGATGTGATATAACCTTTTTTATCTAAGTAAATGTATTCGTAAACATTTCCATACTTCAATAAACGACTAAGGATTTCAATGTTTTTCTCGTTGAATTTCCCTAACTTATTTACAACTTGGAACTCTTCAACCATCTGTTCTTTCCCTGTAATGCTTACAGGTTTCTTCAATAAGAATTGAGTTTGAAATGCTAAGATGGTTTTTGCCATGTTTAATACAATCTTACGTGGTTCAACCAATTGACCATTATAATGAAAGTTGTCACGTTGAAGAATCTTATGATTTCCTTCTAGGTAATTCTTTTTATCTTGCACATCTTGAATACGTGCTTGGTTGTGGACTGATCCAACTTCCTCAACAAACCAATTCGCACCGTTATCATATTTAACCTTAATGTATTGTTCTAAATTCATATTTCCAATCCTCTCTGTTTATCAATCTACGTACCATTTATTTGCTTTCATCGCTTGAATCGCTAGTGCAGAACTAATTACGCTATCGTCATGATGTAAATCTGAATTACCTCGTTTGTTCCCCATCTTGCCATTTGTCTCTACGAACATCTGCATTTGCTGTAAGGTCTGTTTACATTCAATATTGATTAGACCTTTCTCAAACTGTTCTTTGAAGTCACTTATCATGATTGCCTTTGTCTTTTCAGTAGTCGTGAATCCTAACTCCATCTTTTTCTTTCCACGCTGGTCAAAGGTTTTTTGCTTCATTAGATTCATATACTCGTAATCATTTCTAAGTCGCTCAATGACAGGTAAACCGTAACTGTTGCGTTCGATTGCAAGGAAAGCATAATTGTACATTCTGCCTAACTCATTCAATATTTCTGCAAACAAATAGACAGGAATTTTGTTATGATACAAACTCATAACTTCCTGTCCATCACTGTCATATATAGTTAGGGTACTGAAATCATTTCCGCTGCCTGAACTACTGTCAGCACCGCCATAATATTTCATTGTCCTTTGAGGTAAATAGAAAATGTTTAATCCCCTACCTACATACTTCACTAGAGATTCATCTAACTCATTTTCTAATTCTTTCTTGTTCAATGGAGTTAGCAAGTTGCTCATTCGTTTCAATACTTTTGTCTGATCGAAAACTGAGCGACCTGTAGAAATAAATGATTCAAGAGGATTAGAAGGGTATTCCTGCATAAATTGCGTTTCATCTTCCATATCAAGTATCTTCCATCGTCTCCACATGAGTTGCTTTAAGTTAGCACCTTTCTCATAGAGAACCTTTTCATCATCTTCTAAATCGTCTGGTTTTAATCTCATTCCACCGTTTGTTGCTCTGTACCATATTTCCGCTTCATTATAATCATGAGCAAATTGTTTTTTATACAACTTGTGGAAGAAAGGAACAAAGTAGTCAACGTATTTAGATGATTTCTTCATAGCAGCCATGTAAACTTTATAAAAATGATTGCCTGTTCCGTTTGAAGTTGTCTCAATGGTCAATTGTGATTCAGCACCTTTTGCAAGTGATTGCTCTACTGATAAGAGTTGTGATTCTTGACTAGAATAAAACGCATATTCAGAAAGATGAATATAAGTATAAGTTGATCCACGTCCTATCGACTTACTCCCTGCTGTAACTGATGAAATCCTACTCCCATTTGAGAATAATAATTCACCACGATTTTCCCGCTTCACATTTGGAAATATACTTGGATATTTATCTCTAGGGAGAAACTCATTCATCTGTTTCAACTTATCAAATAGTGCTTTAGCAGAATCACCTTTATATGAAACTATAAGAATATTTTCATTTGGCATTGTCAATGCTCTCCATAATGCTCTACCTAACACAAAAGTTGATATTCCTGACTGTCTCGCTTTTCCGATAATAATAAAACGATTCTTTTTCATGAGGTCATTAATCTCTAATTGTGCTTCATTTAAATCAAAGCGAACTACCATATTCTCATTATCAGTAATGAATATGAAATTCTTAGAGAACAATGTGAAATCATCTAGGACTTTCTGTAGTTTAGTTTCTACTTTCATGCTTACAACTCCAAATCATCATAGACGGATTCAGATTTCTTTTTAGATGGTTTCTTAGATGAAAATTCCTTATTCATTGCAGCGATTTGTTTTTGAATTTCAAATAATATTTTGATCGCTTTTTCATCACCTGATTTTGCTTTCTCAGTAGTGGACTCATAAATTTCTTGAAGGTCACGACCTATACGTGATTGGATTAGCATGTTCATTAAATATTGATATTCAGAACTTGATTCCCATTGCTCAAAAACATAGAAATCTTTAACCGCCAATTGTTTCAATGCTTCTTCATCTGTCTTGGAATTTCTCATTCCATAATCATTCTTCCACTTGAAGTAGAATCGTTTCTTATAAGGTAATTCCTTCAATGCGTCTTTTAATTCCATATAAATTTCCTCCTGTGAATTTCTTTTTTGGACAACAAAAAAACCATCAAGCACTTGGCTCAATGGTCTTTAAGTCGTTCATAATTTATTAAAATACTTTGCTCATATCTTCATACTGTGGTTTTTTAACAACCAACATTTCAACTGTAACTTTTTCGGCTGTGATCCCATTTACTTTATTATTATAAATTTCTTCTGCCTTTTCCCACTCCTCATGAAATAGTGAATTTCCTTTCAGACGGTCAATTCGTTTTCTAGCACTCTTTAAAAATAAAATTTCACGTACTGTTGGTTCTTCATTTTTAACTTTATCTTCAACTTCCATGTAAAATTCATAGTCATCATAAGTTGGGAACACGCTCGTACCTTCATCATCTTTATACATATTGAAAATGTCAGTTTCATTAATTAACCACTCATCATAATCAGAGAGGTTTTCTTGTCCTTCATGAACTTTATCTGTTGCTTTTTGTATCTCACTCTTTTTAGTCATATATGATTTTTCGTCTTTGCTAAATGGTCTGATTTTATATTTGTTGACCTCTTGTTTTTTATCACTTTGATAGTCCCCAGTGTTGCAATAAATGGATTTATGTTGGACTGCTTCAGCCACTTTTAACATAGCAGTATTCCGTGAACACATTAATATACTTGCCCATCTGTCATATGAACAATTGAATGAACCTTTCCATTTAGCAACTGTCACATGGACATATAAATCTGAAATGTGATTAAAAGTGTCGAAATCTAAATAGGGTAACTTATAGAATCCTTCTTTATCTTTTCGCTCAGTAAAAATAATTCGTAATGATTGGTTGCCTTTAGGGTTTTCAATCATTTCACCATCTTGATTTGAAATAGTTATAGCGGATTTATTTTGTAATCCTACCAATGCCTCTTTAACTTCCTTAACATTTCTATCTTTCTTATTGTTGAATGGAACTAAAAGAAAATCAGCAATAATAGATGTACTAGTTTTCAAATCATCTGAAAGATGTTTTTCTCTACGTAAATGGCAATAAAGATATAGTTCCTTTTCTGTTAGATGGTTTTCGTTACCTTCCATTGTAAATGAATTTAATAATTGAATGTGTCCCATATGTTCATCTTCTCCTTTGATTAGGTAGTATGTTAATTGATTAGTCAGTAGGTTACTCTCACCCACTTCTCCTGCTTCTCTCTGTAGTAATATCTCTTTATAGGTAGTATCTCTGTAATCAGTCCAATATCTGGGGTAAGTTACACCAATTTTTGGACTACCCTTGTCAAAATCTGTGGTAATTTACACCACATTCTGATTTATTTTTGGGGTAAATTACACCACATTTTGGACTACTAAATTTTGATACGTCTTTATCAAAGTGCTTAGTTCCCCTGTTACTTCAAACAGATAAAACACTTTATTAGATTGTGGTGCTATTGCTCTTGTAATATGTTTGAATCCATTTTCGTTTAGATATTTTGCCATTCCTTTGTTGTAACAAAAAAAGTAATTGCTCATCATATTTCTGATTCTCCTTGTGGCTGATTATTTTTAATGCCTACATTACTTTCTATATACATAAATCGTCTTTTTATCAACTAGATTTAAAATTTATTTGTTTTCAGAAGAGTATTCATCAAGTGCTTTTTGCAATTGACTTGTTTTAACGTACAAAGTAAACGTTTCATTGTTCTTAATTGATTTGGCTTTAAAGATGTAACTGATCCCACTATTCTTTAAATAAATGCTCATTGATTTTGTGTAGCAGAAATAGAAATCTCTATCACAAAGGTTTAAATTATCTAAGTTTTTCATGTTTGCTTTTCCTTTCTGTATGTGGACATCATTCCATAATTTTTATGAGTTAGTGCAAAAGAGAAAATACTTTCATAATTAATTAAGTCATTGATATACTTACGCTCAAATTTTTCATTTTCAAATTCTTGTATAGTTTTAAATTGACCATTAGGAGTTTCTAAATGAACACCCAACCATTTTGATGTGTTTTCTAAATTGAGGTTGGTGTATATCTCACCACTCTTACGTCTATAAACTCTATCGTCTTGTTCTTTCATTTGACGGACAATCTTTTCAAATACTGATTTGTCATAAGTGTTCAGAATATCTATTAGTTCAGTGAATCCCATTAGTTCCAAATATTTATTATGAACAGTATTAAAACGCTCATCATAGTGTCCTTTGAATCCACTATCTATAGAAAGTAAAATTAACTTTCCTTCTAATGTATTAGGTAATGGAAGATCATAAAGTGACCACAACATTATTGCTGTACTCATAGCAAACTTCTCATGATACCTTTCAGAAGAAATCCCTAAGACAGAATTAATGTTTGCTGATTCAGAATTAACATTTGATGAGTCATTGAACATGGTCAAATGGTTATCATATGTTTTGCCTTTTCTAATTGCTAAATCTACACCAATACATTCTCGGTTATCTGTAAGGTCTTTCTGTGACAGTTTAGAGAATGAATAATATTGATTTACCTCATAGCCGAATACCTGTTTTAATATTGAACAAGAAACAATTGAATCTAAATCATTAGTCATGATTAAATTAGCGTTTTGTTTTTGGTGTACCCATTGTGGAAATAAATCTAATAATTGTTTTTGCATATTGAATGAACATCAATAAAGTTTCCTTTAGTTGTGTAACTTCCTTTTTCTCATTAGTTTCTCAAAACTATTAAAAAAGCCGATTGAACCGACTGCTTTCATTTGTGAGAAAAAGGAAATCTATGTTGAAAAATTCATCTGGTCAACTCCTTCTTATTTGGGATTTTCTTGTTAAGTAAAGTTAATGTGATTTGATGTATTGCTCATACTTAATCGCCTTGTCGCTATCCATGTGCACACTTAAATTTTCGTACCTACTCAAAAGGGATATTGAACAACCTATAAATTTTGCTATGTCTTTTAGTTTGATTCGCTTACGTTTCCGCATGACGAACAAATCTGTTTGATTCATATCGCTTCTCCTTTCTCATGCAACTTTTTGACTTTCTTCTATTAAAAAAAGACACTCACCAATTAAGGTAAGTGCCTAAATGTGTTATTGGATTATGCTACTGTTAAAACTGCTACTGCTTTCTTGCTGCCAACTTTTAATGTTGCTTCTGCTACTACTTGACCTTTAACAGAATCACCTGTTTTAGCAAGTGGCTCAAAGTGTGGGTCACGTAAATAAGCAAGATCAACGTATGCGTCATTGAAGAATACAATTTTATCAACAGGAACGTGTTTAGATAATACAAATTTAACTGCACCATAGTTAGTATTGATTTCATCTACCAATAAACCAAATGAAGTTGTTACATGGTTGTAACCATATTTGTCAGAATAAATAGCGTCAACTTTTTCTTTTAAATCAGCATTTAGGAAAGCATATACTTGCCCTTCTGCAAGGTCATTATTCCATAGGTTACGCATTGCTTCTTTAATCGTTTCTTCTGTAACTAGTCCAACGACTGCATTAGCAGCGTCAGCCATTTGAATTAAACCTGATAATTGACGTTTGAATGGAGTAACTGAACCGTCTGCTTTAAGACCATTGATGAATTTTTTCTCCATATTGATTTTCATTTCAAGTAATCTATCATTTATCTCAGAAGCGAATTGTACAGAAGCCATTGCTTGTGCAGTTCCTGATACACTTGCACCTTTTTTGAAGATTTCTAATACGTTAGAAAGTTCAGCACGTGCAGATTCGTAGAAAGTAATATCGTCTGATCCTTCAATTGCTGATAAGTCCTCAGCGTTATCAAGCGTCTTTTCTCTCCATGAGTAGACAGTAGACAATGCTTTTTCTACATTACCTTTTGCCATTAATAAACTTGTGAAAGGAGTTGCTTGGACTCCAATTAAAGCGATTTCCTGAGATAATGAAATTTTTTCTGCGTTAGTAAAATTAGTTGATGTAAACATTTATATTTCTCCATTCGGTTTTTAGTTTTTTTGTTTTTTATTTAAAGAGGTTTGCTAGTTTAGATGCAATCATATTTTTAGTATCGCCCTTTTGTTGAGCGACACTGAGAGCGTCTTGTGTAGCGTTATCTTTTGGTTGATATGAGTTAGCAATTTTCTGTTCGTTCATTACTTTTAATAACTGAGAAACAATAGTATTTAATTCGTCATTGTCTTTAGGATTAATAATGTCTGCAAATGCTTCTAATCCATTTTCTTTTAGTGCGAATTTTATTTCTCGTTCAAACACTGCTTTTTGTCGAGCGTCTAGGTCTTTAGCAATTTGTTCTTGGTCAACATTAATTTCATTTAGTGTTTCATTAATTTCATCTAAATTAACCTCTTGATGTTCAACCTCTTGCGTTTCTACCTCTTCAACTACTACTTGTTCTTTTTCCATGTGAATGATTCTCCTCTTAGATAAATTTTATTTTTACTTCTTGACGAGCCAAAACTGTCTTGTCATTAAAAACACCACTGAACTCAAACACGAAATCTGAGTTAGTGGTATCTGTATAGTCGTATTGATAATTACCTTGTTCAATATTAATAATTCCGTCTGTGATCGTTTCGTCTACTTGTTGTTTGTCGTAGATTGTTAGTTTCACATCTGTAGGATTAATTGGTTGCCCGTTAAAATCACGAAACTGTACAATTAATCTAATAGTGTCGTTTGAAAACATTTTATATCACGCTCGTTTCTGTTGCGTTTTGTTTGATAAGTGTATTTGTTTGATGTGTATACGTAGACATATTTGATTTATTTTCTATTGAATCTACATTTGATTTATTTTCTATTGTCTGTAGGTTTGTAGGATTCTCTACTATATAAACATTTGCGTAAACAGGTTTTTCAATTCCAATAGGAATTTCCACCATGATTACTGAGTCAATTGGGTTTACATGAGATTGTATTAACCTTTGAGTAGTAACTACTCTTGTAACCTCTGAGCCAAATTCATCAAGATAAGATGTAACCACATATGATTTAACATTAGCGTTCTTAATTGCAGTTACATTTGATACAATTTGTTCAATATGTGACATGACATTAGCGTGTTTAATTAATTCCAATGCGTGTACGCTGTTGAATGTTTCTGAGTGAGATACATTTACCCTAACTGACCTCTTAGACACTTGTACGAGTTGATTCGC
This sequence comes from Paenisporosarcina sp., assembly GCA_041551995.1. Lineage (GTDB taxonomy): Bacteria > Bacillota > Bacilli > Bacillales_A > Planococcaceae > Paenisporosarcina. The sequence goes on along the minus strand of JBFELW010000027.1, from coordinate 3,349 downwards.
TATGTCAGAATGGCTGTTCAGCGTGACTGTAACTTTCTGTGAAGGTAATGAAGGTTCTCCAAAAACTTTAAGATATGGATATGATCCGAATCCCCATATTATCTTGTCTAATAATGGAAAATTGCTTTCATCTGCAAATTGAGAAGTAGTTAATCGAATACTTCCATCAGCAGAGTCACTAGAGGTTGGTACTTTGTCTGAGTTGTAATAAAGTCCTGTATTTGAAGTCATCGGATTTCCTGCGTAATTGGTAATTGGGTATTTTGCAAACCCTTCTAACGTACCATCGAATACACAATCATCTATTGTTTCATAAAGAGTACTATCTCCCCGAGCCATACCATAAACAGCACCACTACTTACATTTGTTGCTTTAATATGTGCTGTTGAATAACAATTTAATATTGTACATTGACTAGTACCTGTAATTGAACCTACATTTGTTAAACCTGTAATATTACCTGTTACACCTATATTTGAAATTATTGGTACAGAGCCACTCGACCCTAATACAACCCCAACTAATGCTCCAGTGTTAGTAAAAGCAGAAGTGATATTAACATTCTCAAGAAAAACATTTTTAAAAGAACTTTTATTATCACCTACTGCAAATAATCCTGTATACGCAGCCGAACCAACAATAGTGAGATTTTTAATTCTATATCCTTTTCCATCAAACGACCCATTAAATCTTTGAGATGATGTAATACTACCAATTGTCGCAAAGTTGCCCCATGATGCCATATTAATATCGTTGCCTAATTCGTAATATGTTCCTGCAATTAATTTATTTCTTATTGCATGTAAATCTGTTGGAGTTTGAATAATAAATGGACTTGCTTGTGTACCTGATCCTAGCATTTAAACCAACCCCTAAACTACTTGTGGGATTTGTAAGACGTGTTTAATTGTTAATTCATCTTCTGTAGCAGTGAACGTAAATACTGTGAATGTTTCTGTAGCAATTGGTTGTCCACTTGTAGCAACATCATAAATAACTGACTTAGCGACTGATTGTGAAGTGAATAATGCGTTAGCACCACTGACAACTATTTTATATTCAATCGTTTGACCAACTTGTGTAATTGTTAATCCGTCTGTAGTTGTAAACCGTTTAATGGCTGTACCGTCTGCTTTCTGTACTTCTAGGTATTTCCATGAACCTACTGCAAACGTTCGTATTTTGTCGTAAGCATAATTTGTTACTTGTGCCATATTGTGACCACCTTTAATAAGATTTATTGTATTAAAATATTTGAGTAATAAGCATAGAAAAAAGGACTCTCATGGAGATGAGAATCCTAATGAATGAAACTATAATGGCAAATAATCGGGGTGGATTCTTGACTATCCAATTAAACCAAACCATTAAAAATGGTTGTGTTATTTTTGCCCCTCAAATAACCTAATTATACCCAAAAGTGTGACGTTTTTATTTACCCTATTTTAGCAAAGAAATCTTTATCTACTTTATCTTGTAATCTTCCTAAACGCTTTTTAAATGCAGATTCTTCTATTTCCATCTTCTGTGCAAAGAATCGTTTATTTATGTTTATGATTTCGCCCTCTTCGTTAAACGTAAATGGAACAGTATTTCTTTTATCAATTTCTTTTTGAATATACGCTCTTAGTTTATCGTAGAAATCATATTGATTGTTCGTTAATTTACAATCATTAACTCCCAGCACCTTATCAATATTTGTATGCTTTATTTTCATTTTGGAAGTCGTTACAATATACTTCTCTCCACCTACTTGATGAACTTTCGTACCTAGCAATTTAGTAAGTTTCTTGTACGTCTTGCGTTTGGTTGCGATAGCGATAAATCCAATTACTTCATTTTCTTTTCGACTAAGATCAACGTGAGGTAATACTTCATTTAACGATTCAAGGATTAATGGTGAAATCTCATCTATCAGTTTTTGCTTTGCACGATTGACAGACCTAAGAATATTAATATAATCCCTATACATCTTGTACCATGCATACCAACCATCATAATCTTCCCCATAATTCTTTTCTATATGAGTTAAAACAGATTTAGGGATTTTATCAAAGTCATCAACATGATAGTGATACCCCAAATTAGTGAGAACCGTATATAAATAATCCTCTCCATCAAATATTGCTCTTTCTAGTTGAGTGCCATTATTGACAGTATATTTAATACCCTTTGCCTTTTTTCCATGACGCTCTAAAATAACTTTTAATCCATAAGCAATTTTGTATTCTGCATTATCCTTTTTAGAAGTAAATCTTGGTCTCCATCGTCTAAATGTATTTTGGTAATCTCCATCTTCTTCATTAGGAAAATCATATGTGACCTCTGTACAAACCATTTCGACATTGACCATTTCCGATTGAGCCAACTTTAATAATTCCGCAGCAAAATCTAATTTCCCCTCTTGGTGTGCCTTAATTTTCTCTTTAAATTTCATGTAATCGCTTCTCCTTTGCCAATTTATATTCCCCTACCATATAGGGGTGCGAATTTGTCTATACATTACTTACTATAGGCATAATTTCCATTTTTATCAACTAAACCCAAAAATTATTTTATTACAAAATTATCGACAGTCGATAAAGCACGTTAAATAGGGGGTTCATTTTTTGAGATTACCCATTAAAAGGTTAATTTTATTGAGTAATGTGTTGCGTATAAATGGCAATAAAAAAAGGAAGCAAATTTGCCCCCTTCAATTAATATTACTAATGGATTTAACCTAAAAAATTATCTAATGTCTCAATTACGGAGATAAAACTCATTCTTCGAGAATAATTTGCAGATTTTTTTGTCCTCTTGTTTACAGTATATTGACATACATCTCCATTGTGTAAAACCAACATATAAATAGTGTATCTTGACGTTTCAATTTCTAATCTATTTTCTTCGATAATAAAATTTTCTAAATCACCTGATACTTTGTTTATTTGTAAATGGTTTTCTAAGGCATGTAAAACATTATTCACATGTTCTGAATCTCCACTTAAACCTAACATTAATTTAAGTTCCTTATCATCTTTAATAAATTCGCTGTAGTTACCTCTATCAATATTCATGATTTCCATTTAACTATCCCCTTTATTGTATGAGTTTTAGACAAATTTTCTTCTGTACAATCCCCATTATAAAGATAAGTCAAAGATAGTCAAACAAAATGAATAAAATGATACTTTATGCCCTTGTATTTTGCGTTGATTAATAAATTATAATACTACAGAAAATAAAAAGAACGCCCATGTGGACGTTCATAATGCAAATTTTTTACTCTTACCTATTGTTCACTTTCCTAAATATAACCTCTATCATTTCTTGCATTTCATCAGTTAGCGTTGCACCTACAACACT
>JBFELW010000026.1:0-11143 GCA_041551995.1 Paenisporosarcina sp. | reverse complement strand
GTTACGGGAGAGATTGTGGAAATTTTAGTAGAAGATGGACAACTCGTTGAGTATGGCCAACCTCTCTTCTTAGTAAAAGCGAACTGAGGGGGGCGTTTCTATGAAAAAAGTTTTAATTGCAAACCGTGGTGAAATTGCTGTACGTATCATTCGAGCGTGTAAAGAGCTAGATATCGAAACTGTTGCAGTATATTCAGAAGCTGATCGTGAAGCACTTCACGTACAAATGGCAGATGAATCATACTGTATTGGTCCTAAACAGTCTAAAGATAGTTATTTAAATTTCTCAAATATTATTAGTGTTGCTAAATTAACGGGTTGTGATGGAATTCATCCGGGTTATGGATTTTTAGCAGAAAATGCTTCTTTTGCTGAGTTATGTGAGCAATGTAATATTATCTTCATTGGTCCTACTTCAGATGCGATTGCGCGTATGGGTACCAAAGACGTAGCAAGGGAAACCATGCGTAAAGCAGGTGTACCTGTAGTACCAGGATCAACAGGAATTATCGAAGATGTAGATGAAGGTTTAGAAATTGCCCATAAAATTGGTTTTCCAGTCATTATCAAAGCCACTGCTGGTGGTGGAGGAAAAGGTATACGTGTAGCTCGTTCCGAGGATGAGCTTGTTAAAGGGATTCAAGTTACTCAGAAAGAAGCAGCTGCAGCTTTTGGTAACCCGGGCGTTTACATTGAAAAGTTCATTGAAGTTTTCCGTCATATTGAAATTCAAGTATTAGCTGACCAATACGGCAATGCCATACATTTAGGAGAACGTGATTGTTCAATTCAACGACGCATGCAAAAGTTAGTGGAAGAAGCACCGTCCCCTGTTCTGTCGGCTGAACTTAGAGCCGAGATGGGAGAAGCGGCAGTAAAGGCAGCTTTAGCTGTTAATTACCGTAGTGCTGGAACTGTAGAATTTATTTTTGATCATATCAATCAAAAGTTTTATTTCATGGAAATGAATACGCGAATTCAAGTTGAACATCCTGTTACTGAAATGATCACAGGTATTGATTTAATCCAACAGCAATTAAAGATTGCATCAGGAGAAACGCTGTCTTATAAACAAGAAGACATAAAAATTAATGGCTGGGCAATTGAGTGTCGTATTAATGCTGAAAACGCTGCTAAAAACTTTATGCCATCCGCAGGTAAAGTAAATATGTACCTACCTCCTGGTGGATATGGTGTTCGTGTTGATTCTGCGATGTATACAGGATATAGCATCCCACCGTATTATGATTCAATGGTTGCGAAATTAATTACATTTGCTGACACACGTGAAGAGGCAATTGCAAGAATGAAACGAGCATTAAGTGAGTTTGTTATTGAAGGTGTTCATACTACTATTCCGTTCCATGCAAAACTAATGGACCATGAAGTATTTAAATCGGGTGATTTCAATACGAAGTTTTTAGAGTTATACGATGTATTAAACTCAACAGAAAGGATGGATGAAAATGGCTGAAAAGACTAATACTGCTTATGTACAAATGACTCCTTCTGGAAAAGAAGAGCTAGGTAAAATAGAAGTGGCGCCTGAAGTCCTAGAAGTAATTGCTGGAATCGCAACAACAGATGTTGAAGGAGTGGCAGGGACTCGAGGGAGTTTTGCTTCTGGAGTTGTTGAACGACTAGGAAAGAAAGTCCATGGTAAAGGCATCAAAACTGAGTTAACCGATCAAGGATTATTTGTTGAAATTTACTGTGTGGTTAAATATGGTGCAGCTATTCCTACTGTAGCTAAGGAAGTTCAAAATCAAGTGCGTCAAGCCATTTACAACATGACGTCTTTGGATACAAAAGAAGTCAATGTGCATATAACTGGTGTCCAATTTGAACAATCTAAAGATCAAACCATCGAATAATCTAGGAGCATCGTTTCGCTACTGTGAACGATGCTTTTTTCTGAACTTTCGAAAATAAAGCATAGTATGTATTGTGGTCATAAATTGTGCTATGATGTGTTCGACTACTTATTGAACGTTAAAAGGAGAACAATTACATGAAACGTAGAGAAGCTCGTGAAAAAGCGCTGCAAACTTTGTTTCAGCTAGAGAATACAGAGTTGACATTAGAAGATGCGATGAGCCACGTTTTAGATGGTAAATCAGATTCATTTTATGAAAAACTTGTACTTGGTACTACTGAAAACTTAGCGCAAATCGATGAATCACTAATATCTAAACTTGAAAATTGGTCTTTGAGCCGTTTGCCAAAGATTGAACGAACTGTTTTACGTTTAGCTGTTTTTGAATTGTCATTTATGAATGATGCCCCATCGAAAGTCATTATGAATGAAGCAATTGAATTATGTAAAACATTCGGTGACGAAAAATCAAGTAAATTTGTTAATGGTGTTTTATCTAAATATACAGATCAGCCTTCTAGCTGACATCGGAGGGAATTCAAATGTCAGGTGTTTTAATTAACGGTAAAGAAATAGGACAATCTATACGCCATGAGTTATCAGATCGCATAAGAGTCTTAAAAGAACAAGGGGTAATTCCAGGTTTAGCAGTCATTCTAGTAGGTGACAATTCTGCTTCAAAAACATATGTTACCAACAAACAAAAAACATGTGAATCACTTGGTATGCATTCAAACTTACTTTCATTTCCATCTAGTTTAATGGAAAATGAGCTAATTGAAGCTATTCATACACTAAATGAAGACGAAGCTATTCATGGAATTTTAGTCCAGTTGCCACTCCCAAAGCATATTACAGAATCTACCGTTTTATCTGCCATCTCACCTGACAAAGATGTAGATGGTTTTCACCCAATTAATGTTGGCAAAATGTTTCTGGGACAACAAACATTTTTACCTTGTACCCCATATGGTGTTATGAAATTACTTGAAAAGACTGGGATTGACTTGGTAGGAAAACATGCGGTCATCGTAGGAAGAAGCCATATTGTCGGAAAACCAATGGGTCAATTATTGTTACAAAAAGATGCAACAGTAACGTATGCCCATTCAAAAACCCCTGACTTAGGGGAAATTACACGACAAGCCGATATTTTAGTTGTTGCAGTTGGGATTGTGAACCTCATTACAGCGGATCATATTAAAGAAGGTGCTGTTGTAATTGATGTTGGGATGAACAGAGATGAGAACAATCGATTATGTGGAGATGTTGACTTTACATCAGTTCAACCAAAAACTTCGTTTATTACGCCAGTCCCAGGTGGAGTGGGTCCGATGACCATAACAATGTTAATGGAAAATACGGTCCAATCAGCTGAAAATAAGTTACGTCAAGACAAATCAGATAATAACAGGTAAAATAGTAAGAAGAAGCTGTTTTTCTAATAGAAAGACAGCTTTTCTATTTCTTCTTTTAAGGAGCTTATATATCCGTGTCTTCAATATCTTACTTATCTGTAAAAGCCCTAACTAAATACATAAAACGAAAATTTGATGCAGATCCCCATTTGCGCAATGTATACGTAAAAGGGGAACTGTCAAATGTCAAAATTCATTCAAGTGGTCATATTTATTTCACATTAAAAGATGACCAATCGCGAATGCCTGCCGTTATGTTTGCAACTCAAGCTCGAACGATGAAATTTAAGCCTGAAAGTGGCATGAATGTTCTTGTTCAAGGTGATGTAAATGTATATGAAAGTTCTGGCCAATATCAATTGTATGCGCAACAGATGCAACCAGATGGAATAGGCGAATTATTTGTTGCTTTTGAACAATTAAAAGAAAAGTTACAAAAAGAAGGATTATTCCAAGAATCACGAAAAAAGCCGATACCGAAATTCCCTCAGAAAATAGGCGTTATTACAGCAACGACGGGGGCTGCTATTCGTGATATCACCACTACGTTAAATCGGAGATACCCATTAGCTGAAGTGCTCATTTTCCCTGCACTTGTGCAAGGATCTGGAGCTGCTCCAAGTATAGTTAAAGCGATTCATCATGCACAAAATAATCATGGAGTTGATGTGCTTATTGTTGGTCGTGGTGGAGGTTCAATTGAGGACTTGTGGGCTTTTAATGAAGAAATAGTTGCACGTGCAATCGTTGCGTCTGGTATTCCTGTAATTAGCGCTGTTGGTCACGAAACAGATACAACGATTGCAGACTATGTGGCCGATCTCAGAGCACCTACTCCAACTGCTGCTGCAGAATTAGCGGTTCCAAATCAAATTGAATTGTTACAACATTTGATGAATCGTACGTCTCAACTCGTTCATTTAATGACTACAATGATTTCGCAAGATAAGAAAAGATTGAATCGAGTTATGTCTTCTTATCCACTTGCCTACCCTGAGAGATTGTATAGACCATTTATTGAAAAGTTAACTAGGCTACAAGAACAATTTGAAAGAAGTGGAAAAAATATTGTGAATAAAGAACAGGAACAATATTCACAAAAAGTATTACGCTTACGTATACAGAATCCACATCGAACATTAAACCCATTACGGAAAAACGTTCAAAATTTACATGATCGTATGCAAGTCGCGACGAAAAGTACGATTCAAAACAAAGGGAAATCCTTTGGTAGCTCACTTCGGACACTTGAAGCATTGAATCCTTTAACGGTTATGAACCGCGGCTATAGCATTTCTTATCAAAATGATCGTGTCATAAAATCAATAGACGATTTAAACCTAGATGAACCCATACAAATATCGCTTCAAGACGGAGAAATCAATGCCAATATTCATTCAGTCTTGAAAAAACAGAAGGAGAATCATCATGACAAAAAATAATGTTACGTTTGATCAGGCGATACAACAATTAGAAGGTATTGTTCGTCAGTTAGAACAGGGTGATGTCGCTTTAGAAGATGCGATTACTTTATACAAAAAAGGAATGGAACTTTCTGCAGTATGTCATGACAAATTACAAAATGCCGAGAAACAATTGATATCTATCATGGATGAGAATGGAGAAAAAACGCCATTTAACCCTTCTGGAAAAGAGGAAGATGGGCAATGAATGCTACTTTACAAGCATTTATTAATGAACATTATCAGTCTATTGAGCAAGAGCTTGAAACTCATATAGAAACTATTCAAGCTCCAGCACGTCTAAAAGAAGCGATGCTTTATTCAGTCTTAGCTGGAGGAAAGCGTATACGTCCTTTATTTTTGTTAGCCACTTTAAATTTTTTGAATAGAGAACACGAAGAAGCCTATTCGCTAGGTGCAGTCATTGAAATGATTCACACCTATTCATTAATTCACGATGATTTGCCTAGCATGGATAACGATGATTACCGTCGTGGCCAGTTGACTAATCATAAGGTGTTTGGGGAAGCGCTGGCAATACTAGCTGGTGATGCTTTACTTACATCTAGCTTTGGAATCATTGCTCGGTTTAAGTATGTAAGCTCAGATATTAAAATTGATCTTATCAACCGTTTAAGTTTGGCATCTGGTGCTGAAGGTATGGTTGGAGGACAAGTTTTAGATATGGAAAGTGAACGTAAGAGAATAAGTGTTTCAGAGTTAGAGACGATACATGAGAATAAAACGGGTGCTCTTTTGGGATATAGTATTTTAGCTGGAGCTAAGCTAGCTAATGCGAATGTGACAGAAGTAGAAGCATTAGAAAAGTATGCATTCCATATCGGTTTAGCATTTCAGATTCAAGATGATATATTAGATATTGAAGGTTCTTCAGAAGTTTTAGGTAAAACAGCCGGCAAAGATGTGGCAAGTGATAAAAATACATACCCATCTCTACTCACTTTAGAGGGTGCTAAAGAAAAGAAAGAATGGCACTATAACGAAGCTGTTTCTAATTTGCGTTTGATTAAAGATGAAGTTGGCATGTTAGACGAATTAGCGGATTATATTATCCACAGAAATAAGTAAACAATAGGGTAATATTTGTACAATCCACTTACATTGCTATAATAAGGGTAATCATAAAAGGAATAATGGAAAAGGTGAGTGATGGATATGGATTTAAATTCAATTACAAGTCCATCCTTTATAAAAAAATTATCTCATGACGAGCTTTTACTATTAAGTGAAGATATACGTTCTTTCTTAATTGAAAAGTTGTCAGTAACAGGTGGACATATTGGCCCGAATTTGGGTGTAGTAGAACTTACAGTAGCTTTACACAAAACCTTCAATAGTCCGGATGATAAATTTATATGGGATGTAGGGCACCAAGCATATGTTCATAAAATCCTAACTGGTCGTGCAAATCAATTTGATACACTACGACAATATAAAGGATTATGTGGATTTCCAAAGCGTATTGAAAGTGAACATGATGTATGGGAAACAGGACATAGTTCGACGTCATTATCTGCTGCAATGGGAATGGCTGCAGCGCGAGACATTAATAAAGAAAAGAATTATGTAATTCCAATTATTGGAGATGGTGCATTAACGGGTGGTATGGCACTCGAAGCGCTTAATCATATCGGTCATGAACAAACGGATATGATTGTTATTTTGAATGATAATGAAATGTCAATCGCACCGAATGTGGGTGCGCTTCATACGATATTAGGCAAGTTAAGAACAACTGGTAAATATAATAAAGCTAAAGAAGAGTTAGAGTATTTACTTAAAAAAATCCCTGCTGTAGGAGGTAAGCTTGCAGCTACAGCCGAACGAGTGAAGGATAGTCTAAAATACTTGCTTGTATCAGGTATGTTCTTTGAAGAGCTAGGATTTACCTATTTAGGTCCAATTGATGGACATGATTATGAAGATTTGCAGAATACATTACGTAATGCCAAAAAAATGAAAGGTCCAGTGCTTGTACATGTACTGACCAAAAAAGGCAAAGGTTTTCGACCAGCTGAGGAAGATAAAATCGGTACTTGGCATGGAACAGGTCCATATAAGATTGAGACTGGAGATTTTGTTAAATCCTCTACAAAAGCACCATCATGGAGTGGTTTAGTCGCTGAAACTGTCCGCAGAATGGCTCGTGAAGATGAGCGTATCGTTGCCATTACGCCTGCTATGCCTGTCGGTTCGAAATTGGAAGGTTTTGCAAGTGAATTTCCTAATCGAATGTTTGATGTAGGAATTGCTGAGCAACATGCTACAACTATGGCTGCAGGTCTTGCTACACAAGGCATGAAACCTTTCCTAGCTATTTATTCAACGTTTTTACAGCGAGCATATGACCAAGTTGTCCATGATATTTGTCGTCAAAACTTAAATGTCTTCATTGGTATTGACCGTGCAGGTTTGGTTGGAGCGGATGGTGAGACACATCAAGGTGTATTTGACGTCTCATTTATGCGCCATTTGCCTAATATGGTTATTATGATGCCAAAGGATGAAAATGAAGGTCAACATATGGTGAAAACAGCTATTGAATATAATGACGGTCCAATTGCTTTACGATATCCCCGAGGCAATGGATTAGGAGTGCCAATGGATGATGAACTACACACCATTCCGATTGGAACATGGGAGGTTCTTAGAACTGGTCAAGATGCAGTCGTCCTGACCTTTGGTACAACGATAGCATTGGCTAAAGAAGCTGCAGAAAGATTAGCTACACAAGGGATTCAGGCTGAAATAGTAAATGCCCGCTTTATAAAACCATTAGATGTAGCAATGCTTCATGCAATTATTGAACGTAAACTTCCAATATTTACAGTAGAAGAAGCAATACTTCAAGGTGGTTTTGGCAGTAGCATACTTGAATTTATACATGATCATGCGTATCAAAATGTTACAGTGAATCGTATGGGGATCCCTGATCAATTCATTGAACACGGGAGCGTGGATGAATTATTAAAAGAAATCCATCTCACCTCTGATGAGCTGGTAATTAGGATAACTGATGCAGTTAAAGAAAAACGTAAGGCTGGTACTCATGCATTATGACAAAAATACAAAAAGAACGTGTTGACGTTTTACTTGTTGAACGCGGTTTGAGTGAAACGCGAGAAAAAGCAAAACGTGCCATAATGGCTGGTACAGTTTTTTCCAATGAAAATAGATTAGAAAAACCAGGCGAAAAAATTACGGTTGACACTCCGCTACAAATCAAAGGAAATGATTTGCGATATGTTAGTCGGGGTGGTCTGAAACTCGAAAAAGCACTTCTCTATTTTGAGATAGATGTAACGGATAAGCTAATGATAGATATAGGTGCTTCTACGGGTGGTTTTACGGATTGTGCTTTACAGAACGGGGCTAGACATTGTTATGCCTTAGATGTTGGTTACAATCAGTTAGCTTGGAAAATTAGACAGGACGAACGCGTAACAGTGATGGAGAGGACTAATTTCCGTTATGTAACGCCTGCAGATTTTACTAAGGGCATGCCCGAATTTGCTACAATTGATGTATCATTTATTTCATTAAAACTTATATTACCTGTTCTAAAAACGTTACTGGTTCCAGGAAGTAGTGTTATTGCACTGGTTAAACCTCAATTTGAGGCCGGAAAAGATAATGTTGGTAGGAAAGGTGTCGTAAGAGATTCTAAAGTACATCTTGCAGTTTTAGAAAAAATTGCTCATTTTGCGCAGCAAGAAGGATTTACTTTACAGAATGCTTCTTTTTCTCCAATTACTGGAGGAGAAGGGAATATCGAATTCTTATTCCACTTAATAGCTATTCAATCAGATGAACCCGTGTTTAAATACGAACAATTAAAAGACTTAGTTAATGAAGCCCATAAGTTACTGTCATGAACACGACCTTTTTCATGGTCGTGTTTTTCTTGTTTGTATTTAGGTAAGGTGGTACGATATGAATAAATAAGTATATTTATTCATTTTTCGAGGAGTGACTTCATTTGAACAAAGGACAGCGTCATATACGTATTCGCGATATTATCTCAAACCATGAAATTGAAACACAAGATGACTTAGTAGACTTATTGAAGGCTGCTGGATATAACGTCACACAAGCAACTGTATCTAGAGATATTAAAGAGTTGCATTTGGTAAAAGTGCCTCTTCAAGATGGAAGGTATAAATATAGTCTTCCAGCAGACCAACGTTTTAATCCGATGCAAAAATTACATCGAGCACTGACGGATGCATTTGTGAGCATAGATGGAGCTAGCCATTTTCTTGTAATGAAAACGTTGCCAGGAAATTCACATGCCATTGGATCACTGATTGATCATTTGGACTGGAGTGAAATTTTGGGAACACTTTGTGGTGATGATACATGTTTGATTATTTGTCGAGATACAACAGAACGTGATTTAATTAAAAATAGATTGTTAGAAATGTTATAAGAGCATTATTTGATGAGAAAACGCATGGCCATTTCTCAAATCACTCATGATTTTATAAAACTTTGTCGAGTTAAAAACACTGTTCGCTTTTCTGAACATCATTAAAAGAGGTGAATCTTCATGTTAAAAGAGTTATCTATCAAAAACTTTGCGATTATTGAAGAAGTATCTGTTAGTTTCAATGAAGGTCTAACTGTATTAACTGGTGAGACTGGTGCGGGAAAATCCATCATAATAGATGCAGTTCATTTATTGGCTGGTGGTCGAGGATCTCAAGAATTCATTCGACATGGAGCAAAAAAAGCAGAATTAGAGGGTCTATTTTATATTCAGGATGGTTCTCATCCAGTTTTTAATAAATTGGCAGAAGTGGGAATTGATACTGACGAAGAAGCAATAGTTTTAAGAAGAGACATTAATGATCATGGAAAGAGTGTATGCCGTGTAAACGGTAAATTAGTTACAATTGCCATTTTAAGAGAAATTGGTAGTTCTCTCATTGATATTCATGGACAACATGAAAGTCAAGAGCTAATGGATGATCGTTTACATATTTCATTATTAGATCAGTTTGCTGGAAGTTCTTTACTTACTAAAAAAACACAGTATCAAGAAGTTTTTCAATCCTATAAAAAATTAAAAAAAGAACTATCTGCGATAAACGAGAACGAACAGCAAGTCGCTCAAAAAATTGATTTATTTCAATTTCAAATACAGGAGATAGACAGTGTCCAACTTGTGGTCGATGAAGAAGACAATTTACTGATAGAGCGAAAAAAACATCAAAATTATCATAAAACGTTTGATAAGCTTTCTACAGTCTATGAAGCGATTCATAATGAATCTAGAGGCTTAGATTGGATTGGCAAAGCGATGAGCGAATTAGACGATGTCGCATCTTATGATGATCAATTTAAGGAATTTGCTGAATCAATTTCATCTTCATTTTATACTTTACAGGATACATCTTATCAAATAAAAGGTTTAATGGATGAAATGGAATTTGACGAGGGAAGATTAAATCATATTGAAGAACGCTTAGCAACTATTCAATCCATGAAACGCAAATACGGAACATCCATTCAAGACATTCTTGAATACAGAGTGAAAATTGGGAAAGAATTAGACGAACTTCTAAATAGAGATGAACTTGTTCAGATCCGTCAAAAAGATTTTATAAAAATGCAATCAGATTTGGAAAGTAAAGCAGAATCTTTAACACTCATACGAAAAGAAGCGGCTATTCATTTAAGCGAATCTATTTTAACTCAGCTACGTGAGTTATATATGGAAAAAGCCACGTTTTATGTGAAGTTCTCCATTAATGCGGAGTTTGATAAGAACGGCCAAGATATATTGTCGTTTTTTATGTCAACAAATGTTGGTGAACCAGCAAAACCTTTATCCAAAATTGCTTCCGGTGGCGAATTATCCCGTATGATGCTGGCACTTAAAAGTATTTTCTCAAAACATCAAGGCATTACATCTATAATTTTTGATGAGGTAGATACTGGTGTAAGTGGAAGAGTCGCACAGGCAATTGCAGAAAAAATTTCAAGTATTTCCACAAGTTCACAAGTATTGTGTATCACTCATCTCCCTCAAGTTGCTGCGATGGCTGACCAACAATTACTCATTGCCAAAGACGTTTTGGACGAACGAACAATTACCACCCTTACAGAAGTGATAGGAAAACAACGTGTTCATGAGTTAAGTCGGATGATGTCAGGGACTGAAATCACTTCACTTACCCTTGAACATGCGATGGAGCTTTTAACCATCGCAGAAGACAGAAAAAAAATAAAAATTTAATGTATGGTCAAAAGCCCTTGGCGTAACAGCCGCCTTCGTAATTAAACACCCCATCATCACTCCAACCATGCTCATCATCTCCAATCAGTTTTCGATCAGGATCAGCGGAAAGTGTTGTTTTCCC
>JBFELW010000025.1:0-11422 GCA_041551995.1 Paenisporosarcina sp. | reverse complement strand
TACTTTTGTACCTAATTCTTTAACCACTTTTCCATTAACTTGTACTTTTCCTTCTAAAATCATTTGTTCTGCTTTTCTTCTCGATGCAACTCCAGCATGAGCTAACATTTTTTGTAATCTTTCCATGGATTCACCTCATAATATTTCGTGTTCTTTTTCAAAAAGTATGTCACACTTTCAATCAAATTAAAAGAAGACCGCCTTTTTAAAAAGCAGTCTTCATCTACTGACTTTGCTCTATACGTACTGATTTTTTCATTACAATCTCACCATCAATTTGAATCGTCCATTTTGCATTTCGTTTTCCGTAGTTATCACGACCTAAAAGGACAACATGGGTTATTTTTTCTTTCTTTTTCAATAACATATTGATTGGCTTTTCTACCTTTACGACTAAGTCTCCGGGTAGATCGTAGGAACCTTCGTCAACTAATTGTATCATATTATACTTTTTAAAGACTTGATCGGCTAATTGTTGATGCGTGACCCAATCATTTGAATGATTTAATGTGACTACAATCACTTCTTCTTTGCCTTTTTTAAAGTATGTAGCAAGTGTTCTTCCAGCAGCTTTTGTATATCCTGTCTTTCCTGCTATAGCGAGTGAATCAGAACGAACTAATTTATGTTTATTTTCCCAAAAAACTCCATCTTCACGATAAGAGCCAGCAGTCATAATTTCCCTTAGTTCTTTATTATCCATAGCTAATTTCAGCATGAGTGCAGTCTCGTAAGCAGTAGAGAGATGTTCTTCATGATGAAGGCCAGAAGGGTTTCGAAAAGTTGTATGATTAAGTCCTGCTCTGTTGGCCTTTTCATTCATTATATCCACAAATCCCTCTACAGAACCCCCAACATGTTCGGCAATTACAACTGCAGCATCATTTCCCGACCTTAACATCAGCCCGTATAACAGCGTATCCATCCGTTTCTTTTCACCTGTTTTTAAATAAAGGGATGATCCTTCTTGTGTAGCCGCATAGGAAGAAACGGTTGTTTCTTCTCGAATGTCCACTTCATCGGCAGCTACATACGCTGTCCATATTTTTGTTAAACTGGCTATCGGGTATTCGGTATGAGCAGAACTACCAAGTAATAACCTACCTGTTTTCGCATCAATCACGGCATAAGATGATCCAGATGCTTTAGAAAAGGGCGGGAAAGCATATAATAATAAGCAAAGTACAATCAACAAAAAAAATGATTTTTTCAAACATGAACACCTTTCGTTTTTTATTCTTGTTGATCTAGAAAAGTCTCTTGAAACTTCGTCATGAATAAATCGGTTTGTCCATCATCTTCAGTAGATTCTTTGGATTCAGGTAAAGCGGGTAATTCTTGCAAATTCTTTAATCCAAAAACATTTAAAAACTCATTTGTTGTGCCATATAAAATCGCTCTTCCTGTTCCCTCAGCCCGGCCAACTTCATGGATTAATCCTTTAGCACCCAACGTATGCAATGGTCGTTCACTTTTCACACCACGTAAATCTTCCACTTCAATTCTAGTGATTGGTTGTTTATAGGCAATTATAGCAAGTGTTTCTAAAGAGGCTTGGGATAGTGATTGATTTGTAGGGTTATCGACCAATCGTTGGATTGTTTCTGCGTTTTGTCTTTTTGAGATAAGCTGAAACGTTCCCGCAAGTTCTTTTAGTTCAATTCCACGTTCATCTGAATCTATGTAATTCTGTTGTAGAGCTTCGATTGCTGCATGTATGTCACTTATTTGTGCTTCTGTTAACAGTTCTAATTGCTTTACAGTTAAGCCATCGTCCCCAGTGACAAAGAGAAGACTCTCAATCTTACTCATTAATGCCTTCAAGAGATTCATCCTCCCATTTATCTTTTGTCAATATAACAACCAGGTCTTCAAAATTCCGCTCTTGGTCGACTTGTATAAACTGTCGCTTCATTAGTTCTAATATGGATAGAAAAGTGACAACCAAAGATGTTTTATCTTCAAAAGGAAACAAGTCAGTAAACGAGCATCTTCCACCTCTTGATTGAAGTGTACGGAAAACGGATTGCATTTGATCTTTAACAGAAAGTTCTTGTCGTGCAATTTGTGTTGACAATGGTGCTTTCAATATATTTCTTCGCAACATTTTTTGAAAAGCTCCAAGCATATCATACACATTTAATGTCTCGTCAAAAAAAGAAAGCTGAGATGTCTGCTGTAAGTCAGACAAATCACTAGGTGGTCTAGTAAAGTACTGAGCTCGTGTTTGCTCAAGTTCTTGAAAAGTCTCCGCCGCTTCTTTATATTTTCGATATTCGATTAAACGGTTTACTAGCTCTTCTCGTGGGTCATGTGCATCAAGTGAAATATCATCTTCTCCTAGTTCTCCCTCATGAATAGGTAGGAGCATTTTACTTTTAATAGCTAATAAAGACGCTGCCATAACTAAATACTCACTTGCTTCATTTAATTCTAGAACTTGCATGGCCCGGATATGTTCCATGTATTGCACTGTTAGTTCAGCCATTGGAATATCATAGATATCAATTTCCAAACGATGTATTAAGTGTAATAATAAATCAAGAGGACCTTCGAAAGCCTCCAATTTCACTTTATAAGACATATTATCTCCACCCACCAATGTATAATCAAACTTTAGTATAGAGGAATGGTGACAAGAATGCATCCGTTGTTTCATCCACTTTTTTTGAAATATCTCATTTTTTTTAATGAACATACCGATTATTTTGAATGTCATGAAGTTTTAGAAGAGTATTGGAAGGACGTAGCACCGAATGATAAAACCCATCCATTAACTGCTTGGATCCTTCTTGCAACTGGAATGTACCACTGGAGAAGAGAAAATTATATCGGTGCAAATCGTTCACTTTTAAATGCCCAAAAGCGATTCTCCAATACTTCAGATAGCCTATTTTGTGAAGGAATTCAAATGAATGCACTACTTTCAAGTTTGAGCCAAACAATAGAGTTGGTTGAACGTTGTGCTCCTTTTCAAGCTTTCAAGATTTTACTTTCCTCAGATGAATTACGAGTGAAAATACAATCTCAAGACATGCCGGTACCTCTAAAAGGGAATGACTTGATACACAAACATATGCAAAGAGACCGCACAGAAATACTTAAAGCACGGGAAGAAAAAAGAAGGAACAGACATTAATTGTCTGTTCCTTCTTTTTGTTGTGGACATTTATTTAAAAATGCCTTAGTTGCTTCTGTACCTATAACATTTGTAAAAGATAAAAAATGCGAAAGATTCTGTACCATTTCTTTTCCAAGTCCTTCTCCACGATGAGAAGGGTTTACCGAAATGTGTTGAATTAGACAAGTATTATCTATGGCTTCTACTCCGATTATACCGACAAAATCTTCTTCTTTTTTCCACATAAACAAATGCCAATTAGGATTTAATTCATAGGAATGGATGGTTTCTAGTAATTTTTTTATGTCTTTCTCTTGCGGCATGAACGATAACAGACCCATCGCTATTTTTTCGCTAGATTTTTTGTAACGAACTAACATAATTGTATCCCTCTTTTTTGTTCCCATTAGTGGACCAAAGATTATCCTACATGATTTCTATTAAAACTTCAACTCAATACCCACTCTATCCCTTTTAGAGATCTGGCGCAATAAATAGCCAATATACGATTCCCCAGGCAATACTCATGGCTAAAATGAACAGAAATAATCCGATGTTTGCTTTTTTCATACTAAACCACCATCATTCGTTTCATCATATAAAGATACATCCAATCGAACTAAATCTTCAAGTGTCTCTCTTTTGATTACAAGACGATGTTTTCCATCCTCTACAAAAACTACTGCTGGCTTTGATAGTCGATTATAATTACTTGCCATAGAATAGCCGTATGCACCGGTACAAAATACAGCTAATAAATCACCTGCAACTGCCTCTGGTAGATTTATTTTCTCAATTAATTTGTCACCTGACTCACAACATTTCCCTGCAATCGTGTAAGCAACTGAAGAATCATCATTCATTTTGTTTGATATTGCTGCGTCATATTTAGCCTGATACAATGCAGGTCTAATATTATCTGACATTCCACCATCTACAGCTAAATAATTGCGAACAGCAGGAATTTCTTTTTGAGAACCAATTGTATATATAGTAGTTCCAGCATCCCCAACTAAGGATCGACCTGGCTCAATCCAAATTTCCGGCATCGGATATGACGTTTCTTTTAACTCATTCTGGATGGTCCTAATCATATCTTCTACATAAATTGCTGGAGCCAATGGTTCATCTTCCTCTGTATAACGTATGCCAAATCCGCCACCTAAATTGAGAACTTTACAAGTAAAATGATATTTTTCATACCACTCCATCATTTTACTAATTAGCTTTTTAGCTGCAAGAGAGAAAGCTACAGTGTCAAAAATTTGCGATCCAATGTGACAATGCATACCTAGCAATTCTATAAATGGGTCATCTTTCACTTGTTGAAAAGCTTCATCAGCTTGTCCATTATTTAAATCAAAGCCAAATTTAGAATCTGATTGGCCAGTTGTAATGTAATCATGTGTATGAGCTTCAATTCCTGGGGTTACACGTAACAGTACTTGAGTGGATTGGTTTCTTTCATGGGTCAGTTTTTTTAGACGCCTAATCTCATGAAAATTATCAACAACAATACATCCAATTTTTGAATCTAACGCAAATTCAATTTCTTCATCACTTTTATTGTTGCCATGGAAGTGAATTCGTTCAACAGGAAAACCTGCTCGGATAGCTGTATATAATTCTCCACCTGATACTACATCTAGGGATAATTTTTCTTCGGCTGCTAATTGGTACATGGCTACACTAGAAAACGCTTTACTTGCGTATGCCACTTGAGCTTTTACGTTGGATTTCACAAATGTTTGTATGAATGCTCTCGCACGCGCACGAATAAGAGCTGTGTCATAAACAAATAGTGGTGTTCCATACTTACTCGCTAAATCTATGGTGCTCACTTGTCCAATAAGTAATTCACCTGAATTTGAGACAGACTGTGTTCCAAAAAAATGCATAATCATCTCTCCTGTGTTTTTCAATATATGAACTTTACCACAAGGAAAGACATAGATGCAATGAACGGTTTATGTTCTTTCTCGGTCTGGTGAGTCTACAATAAAGGGTCTTAAAGCTCCAGATGACATTGGGTATCGGATTAGAACTCTGCTAAACGCTTTTGGGAAAAACGGCACCATCGGCCACAAATAAGGGACACCCATTGGTTTTATGGACGCCAAGTACATAAATAGCAGAAGTGTTCCAATAAAATAACCCGGCCCACCGAAAATGGCTGTTGCTATGAGAAGAACGTTCCTAAATATCTTAACTGCTACACCCATTTCATAAGAAGGAATAGCAAAAGTAAATATGGCTGCAATGGCCGTATACAAAACGACCTCTGGAATAAACAAACCCACGTCAATCGCAATTTGACCAATTATAATTGCAGCTACTAATCCCATTGCGGTTGCTAGTGGTGTGGGGGTATGAATAGCAGCTAGCCTCAAAAATTCTAATCCTAAGTCAGCGAAGATTAATTGCAAAAACAGCGGAACTTCTATCATTTCCTTTGGACCAATAAAGCTTAAAAACTCTGGTAGATGATTTTTATTTGTTGACAACAGGTACCAAAAAGGGAGAAAAAACATACTAAGGATAAAACCTGAATACCTAGCAAATCGCACTGCTGTCCCTATTAATGGGGCTTGTCGATACTCTTCAGCATGCTGTAAATGATGAAACATCGTAGTGGGAATTAAAATGACAGATGGTGAAGTATCTACAACAATTGCAATATGACCTTCTAACAAATGAGCAGCACAGGTATCTGCTCTTTCGGTGTATCGAACAAAAGGTACTGGATGAAAGTTTTGTTTAAAAAGCCATTCTTCCAATGATTTGTCACTCATAGTCATACCATCATGATGAATTTGTTTCATTCGATCTCGAATATATTCTATATGTTGTTCACTTGCGATTCCTTTAATGAACGCTATTGCTACATCCGCTTGACCTTTAGTTGTGACCTGTGACAATTCGAATCGTAGTTTTACATCCCTGATTCTTCTCCGAATTAAAGCTGTATTATGCAAAATATTTTCAGTAAACCCATCTCTAGAACCTCGAATAACTTTCTCGTTATCTGGTTCTTCAGGTTGTCTACCAGGGTATGACCGCACATCAATTGAAAAAACATAACCTTGAGATGTTATAATGCCTAACTGTCCACTTAATACCTGAGTTAACCAAATTTCTTTTGACTCAAAAATGGTGACAGAATGAAAAGGAAAACAAGTGTTCATGGCTTCCACTTCGTCCTCAATTTCATTTTTCTTTCTAGCATGGTTTAAGGGTGGTTGAGTACGAGTTAACAACTGGGTCAGCATATGCGAATCAATTAAACCATTCATATAAATCAGCAGGCAAGGTATCGACCAGATGTGAATATCTTTTATGCCTACATCATAGCTTTCATCGTCTCCAAATTGTTCCTTTAGAAATATTTTGGCGTCATCTACGTTTCTAAAAAGTGATTTAGTTATTGAGATCCATCCTTTACTGTCGCTTGTTTAGGCAGCAGCCAACTTTTAAGTTGCGTTAATATTTTCTTTTCTAAACGGGACACTTGAACCTGCGATATTCCTAGTCTTTCAGCTATGTCACTTTGCGTGCAATCTAAGTAGTAACGCAAATAGATAATCGTTTGTTCTCTTTTTCCTAGTTTCGAAATGATATCCCTTAAAGGAATATGATCAAACGAACGCTCAGAACGTTCATCTCTTACTTGATCCATGAGCGTTAGTGCATCTCCTTCACTTTCAAATAATTGCTCGTGTAAGGAGGCTGGATCTCTTAAAGCGTCTGAAGCAAGTACCAATTCGTCCATAGTTACTTCTAAAGTTTCAGCTAGTTCAGACAATGTTGGTTGGCGTTCATGTTGCCTAATAAAATCATCAGTAGCATGCCGAATTTTAAAGCTCAATTCTCGAATGGAACGGCTGACTTTGACCATTCCATCGTCTCTTAAAAATCGTTGGATTTCTCCAATAATCATGGGAACGGCATATGTTGAAAATTTAACTTCATAGGACAAATCAAATTTATCGACGGACTTCATAAGTCCAATGCAGCCGATCTGAAACAAATCTTCTAAATCTGCTCCCCGCGAAGCAAACCTCTGCACAATGGACCACACAAGACGTGTATTCCCTTCTACCATTGTTTGTCTCGCTAATTTATCACCATGCTGTGAAGCATAAATTAGCTCTCTCATTTTCACTTGCGTCAACAACACGGGTTGTTGTTCAATCGGGGCCGTCATCGTTCACCCATTACAACTTTGGATTGAATGGGTTGAAAATCTTTTGTAAAGGTAATCGCCGTTCCTTTCTGAGGTTCCGACCATACGGACAAATGGTCTGAAAAACTTTCCATAATTGTAAAACCCATTCCAGAACGTTCATTTTCTGGTTTGGACGTATATAAAGGCTCCATAGCTTGTTCCACGTCTGGAATTCCTCTTCCTTCATCGCTAATAGTCATTGTGATTTGACGATCATTTCTTTTTGCACGAATTGTCACTATTCCTTTGCCATCTTCTTCATAACCATGAATGATTGCATTCGTCACTGCTTCCGATACAATGGTTTTGAACTCGGCTAATTCGTCAATAGTTGGATCTAGTGAAGCGATAAAACTAGTCATAACCATACGTGCCAAGCCTTCATTTTCACTTATGGCAATAAATGATAGCGCCATTTCATTGTCCATTTAAAATACCCCCTAATGCTGCTATAGTTTCTTGTTCTGAAGTTTCCCATACATATGATCCAAGGCCTGAGTACTGAAATATTTTTTTCATTGTTTCAGATGGGTGTAGAATAACCGTTTTTCCATTTGAAGGAACAAAATCTCGCATTCTCCCTAGAATAAGACCTATTCCTGCACTGTCCATAAAATGTAGTTCCTGTAAGTTCCATACGATGGCTCTTAGACTACCTCTGTATAAATATTGCGATATTTCTTCACGAATTGACTGTGTGGCATGATGATCCAGCTCACCTCGTAAGCGTATTATGACAATGCCGTCTTCGACAAATAGTAGTTGATGATTCATATCTCATCCTCCTTTCGGTGTATATTCGAGGTGACGTCTTCTATTTCCTTTTGAGTGACAAATAAAGAAAAAACATCCTATTTATCGACAAATCATGCAGACCTGCATCCACTCTTAGTATGGAAAATCTTTCTTAAACTTAAACAACAAGAATATAAAAAAAGACGATTCCTTTTTTTAAAAAAGAATCGTCTTTTGCAGATCATTGTGTAATAATTTCTTCTATTAGTTTTGGAGGCGTGATTTTGTCTTTCGAGAACGTAATGTGGGAGTACAATTGATTAAGTACAGTCTGGACATTTTCTGTATTTGAGTGAATAGTTGCTAAAGATTCCCCCATGTTTACGAAATCTCCTACCTTCTTATGTAGGACTATGCCTACTGCTAAATCAATGACTGACTCTTTTGTTGCTCGACCCGCTCCAAGTAACATGGCTGCAGTACCAACTTCATCCGCCTCAATGAACGAGATATATCCTTCTTCTTTTGAAGGTAAGTCAAATTTATATGTTGATTGAGGTAATAATTCAGGAGAATCTACTACTGAAGAATCTCCACCTTGACTTCTAATGAAGTCTTTTAAGATTTCTAACGCTTTACCATTTTCGATAACTTCCAAGAGCATTTGTCTGGCTTCATCTAAATCTTTTGCTTTGCCACCAACTACCACCATCTGGCTACCCAATACTAGACAAAGTTCCGTCAAATCTTTAGGTCCATTTCCACGAAGTGTATCTATTGCTTCTTTAACTTCTAAAGCATTACCAATAGCAAACCCAAGAGGTTGACTCATATCCGAAATAATCGCCATCGTTTGTCTACCTACATTGTTGCCAATCTGAACCATCGCTTTTGCAAGTGCACGGGATTCTTCTACCGTTTTCATAAAAGCACCTTCACCCGTTTTCACGTCTAGCACAATTGCATTAGCTCCAGCAGCTATTTTTTTACTCATGATTGAGCTAGCAATAAGTGGAATGCTATTTACTGTACCAGTCACATCTCTTAAAGCGTACAGTTTTTTATCGGCAGGTGTTAGATTTCCACTTTGACCAATTACGGCAAGTTTGATATCATTCACTTGTTTTGTAAATTCTTCAGTTGTAAGCTCAACATGGAAACCTGCTATTGCCTCTAACTTATCAATCGTTCCACCAGTATGACCAAGTCCTCTTCCACTCATTTTAGGGACTGCAACCCCACACGCAGCCACTAAAGGGCCTAGAACAAGGGTCGTGGTATCACCAACTCCACCTGTTGAATGTTTATCGACTTTAATGCCTTCTATGCCTGATAAATCGATTTGATCACCAGACTCAACCATTGCCATTGTTAGGTCCGCACGCTCCCGATCATTCATATCCTGGAAATAGATAGCCATCAATAACGCACTTACTTGATAATCTGGAACCTCATCATTTGTATATCCTTCAATGAAAAAACGAATTTCTTCAGTAGTTAACTCCGAACCATCTCGTTTTTTCTCTATTATGTCGACCATTCTCATGAATGTTCACCTATCCTTTATAAAGGTTTGGTTGGTTAACGTTCATAAACCAACTGCCAAACAATTGATAAATTAATTTATTATTTCTCTTACGTTAACTGACTGAGAAAACTTTGACCAAATTGAGGGAGTTTAACATTAAAGTTTTCTGAAATTGTTGCACCTACGTCTGCAAACGTGTTACTTGTCTTCAGTTCTCTACCTTGTGAAAAGCGTGGAGAATATACAAGAATTGGAACGTACTCACGCGTGTGATCTGTCCCTGGAAAAGTTGGGTCATTCCCATGGTCAGCTGTTAAGATGAGTAAATCTTCATCAGTTAAAGCTTGTAATACTTCAGGTAATCTTGCATCAAATGCTTCTAAAGCTTCTCCATATCCAATAGGATCACGACGATGACCATATAGTGCATCGAAATCGACTAAGTTCAAGAAGCTAAGGCCATGGAAATCTCTTTTAACTACTTCTGATAGTTTGTCCATGCCATCCATATTATCTACTGTTCGAATAGATTCAGAAACGCCTTCTCCATTAAAAATATCAGAAATCTTACCTATCGCTATAACTTCATACTGGGCATCCTGTAGTTCATTCATTACAGTACGATCAAACGGTTTTAAAGCATAGTCATGTCGATTTGTAGTGCGTTTAAAGCTTCCTGGTTGCCCTAAGAACGGGCGGGCTATAATACGTCCTACCAAATGTTCAGGTGACAACGTGAGTTCCCGTGCGATTTCGCATATATTATAAAGTTCTTCTAGTGGAATGATTTCTTCATGTGCAGCTATTTGTAGTACTGGATCCGCAGAAGTATAGACAATAATCGCTCCTGTTTCCATATGCTCTTGTCCTAATTCTTCTAAAATTTCTGTTCCACTTGCTGGCTTATTTCCTATCACTTTTCTTCCCGTTCTTACCTCAAGTTCTTTAATTAAAGCTTCTGAAAATCCATTTGGATATACTTTAAACGGCTGTTCTATATTAAGACCCATTAGTTCCCAATGTCCAGTCATGGTATCTTTTCCAACGGATGCTTCTTCCATTTTGCCATAAAAAGCAGTTGGGTTTTCGACTCGTTTTATCCCTTGAACTATCTCAATATTAGAAAGTCCCATCTTTTCTAAATTAGGCATATTTAATCCATTCATCTTTTCGGCTATGTGACCTAGAGTATTTGACCCCTCATCCCCAAATGCTTTTGCGTCAGGAGCTTCTCCAATACCTACTGAATCTAATACTACGAGATGGATTCTCTTAAATGATTCTCTTGTCATTCTTCTTCCTCCTTCAACCTCTACCTGTATTTTATCAAAAGCTTGTAAAATATACACGTCAGACTTCTGACAATAACATGATTCTATGCCCTTGGATGGAACTGTTTATATACTTCTTTTAATCGCGTTTTACTTACATGCGTATAAATTTGAGTTGTTGAAATGTCAGCATGTCCTAGCATTTCCTGAACAGCCCGTAAATCAGCACCATTCTCAATTAAATGAGTTGCAAAGGAATGTCGTAATGTATGGGGTGTAATTTCGTTTTTAATACCCGCTTTAACTGCATGTTCTTTCATTAGTTTCCAAACACCTTGTCTCGTTAATGGTTTACCACGTTGATTGATAAAAATAACATCTGTTCGATGATCTACTTTTGTTAGTTTAGGTCGACCTTCACGCAAGTATTCATCACACGCAGATATAGCAGTTCTACCTAAGGGAATAATTCGTTCTTTTCCACCCTTACCGAAACAGCGTACAAATCCCATGGTGATGTGAATATCTTGTAGAGATAAATT
>JBFELW010000024.1:0-11488 GCA_041551995.1 Paenisporosarcina sp. | reverse complement strand
GTTGTAAAAGGAGGACTACTCATGAACAATATGTATAAAGTGATGGGTTTTTGGACAGGTATTTTTGCAGTTATGTTTTATTTAGGTGATATGAATGAAGCTTCATTACTAATGTTAGCCAACACAGGTTTATTCCTTCTATTAGGTTACCTTAACCTTTCAGAACGTATGTATATCTACATTTTCGGAGCATATTTAGCTGTATTCTTCGCTGGATTTACGTACTATACTACATTTATTCATATACCTGGTGCGGGACATTAATTTCACGACAAAAAAGACAGCCAAATTGGCTGTCTTTTTTTCTTAGAAACCGTTTATAAAGGGATTGTGATTCATTTCTTCTTCAGGTGTGGTATGAGCCCCATGACCTGGATAGCAAATTGTTTGTTCAGGTAAAGTTAGGATTTTATTATGAATGGAACTCATAAGTTCTTTTAGATTTCCGTGGGGAAGATCTGTGCGTCCAATACTACCTTGAAATAAAGTATCCCCAACAATAGCCAGACCCTCCTCTTTAAACCAAAAAGTTAGGCTACCTGGTGAATGCCCCGGAGTATGGAGAACTTCAAATTTGAAAGGTCCTATTTCAACAAGACCTTCTTTTGAGAGCAAAACATCTGCAGGATTCACTACTATGTTTTCTATTTCATTAAATCGAGCAGACCCATTCTTCATCGGGTCCTTAAGCCAATCTTTTTCCGCTTTGTGTAAATACACTTGAACATCAAATTCATCTCGAACTATATCAACCGCACCAATGTGATCAAAGTGTGCATGAGTCAATAATATGGCAAGAGGTTTTAAACGTAACTTTCTCAATTCCTTAGATAGTGCTATTCCTTGTTCACCAGGATCAATCACTAAACAGTCCTTATCTTTATTTGAAACAACATAACAATTCGTTTGTAATGGTCCTAATGGAAACGTACGTATATTTAACATCCAATCACCTCAGGTGTATTGTAGCAAAAGTTAACACTAAATCCTAGACGTTCAAATAACGTTCACTTTTAATCCTCGACAAACGATGAAATCAATCTTATAATGATAAGAGAAATCTTGTACCCGACATTCATTTTCTGATGTCAAAAGGAGTGTCTAGAATGAATTTTTTAATGGTTATTTTTGGCCTTGTCGCAATTTTTAGCGCAATTGGTACCGTTCAAGCATTTAAAGAAAAGAACCTTCTAGGGATCGTCTTTAATTTAGGTAGTTTCGCTATATTTGGCTGGTTCACTGTTATGACAATTTTGAGCCAAGGCTATCCACCAACACTACATTAAGTATAAAGAAAAAAGCTGACGCTAGTTCGTCAGCTTTTTTCTTTTACTCCGCAATTTCAAGCCATTTAAATACGTCCCCTGATACAAGATTCCATATTTCTTCAGAACGAGTACTTGTTAAACACTGATTCCCACTTGGAGTACATTGTAATGGCATATACGAAAATTCAGTATTTTTTATCTTCTTACTATCAAAACTAAATTCAGCCAGTTGAAGTTCACCATCAAACGAATCGATTAACCCTGGTTTCGATGCAATATATGTAAGAAAAGAATCTTCTTCAGTCCAAAATATTTCTGGAACGAACCATTGTGAATAGTTGCTCAAAGCTGGTGTACGGTATACTTTAACTTCATTTGTCATGACATTTGTTAAGCTATATTCAAACTCTTCATTAATTCGATCAATTTTAACAGTAACAAACAACTCTTTATTCATATCAAAATAAATATATCCAGAATCCTCACTCTCACTTACCTCTGAAGTTGGGATTGATATTTCAGAAAGTGTTCCGCCAAGTAACGCATCTTCTGGTATCCAGTTGATTACAACTAAACTATCTTCACTTGCCCACTTTAAAATGGGATGTAACGTAGGAATGATTGTCATTTCTTGCGTGAGACTAGAGTATGAAAACGTATCAAACGTCCAGTCTTTATTGAAAGCCGTAATGAGAAGTAAGTTTTCATCAGTAGGATTCCAGTCTACAAAGATTTCAGAAGATTCTATTGTTAATTCATCTATTGTCTTACCTTCGATATTGACTAGTTTTATTGTTGCTTGGAGAGAATTATCAGACATAATAATGGCCAGATGCTCTTTGAAAGGATGTATTTTCACATGAATAATAGGCTTATTAACCGTGGTAATAAGCAATTTTTCAGCAGAATACACATCATATGAATAAAGATGAAATTCATCACGATCACGTTCAATGATGACAAGAGAAGTCTCTGATATCCATCCGACTACACGATCAAATGTACTATTTTCTGTAAAATGCTTTTTTAGCGTCGGTTCAACATTTTCTTGCGAGTGTACAATAGGAGGAGGTTCTGTTGTGGGTGAAACTATTGTACCGTTATTCGTGCAGCTACCCAGAAAAAAGATAACAACAAAAACAATTATGATTTTCATATCACCCATCAACCCCTCTCTCTATAAAGTAGTACGTTTTACTAAGCAATATGTTTCAATAAAAATTGTCCAGTTCAATTTAGTTGTAAATTTAGTTTAAAGTTCGGTATTTACGACCTTTCCGAGAACGAACTAGGCAAACTCCTCAAATTACTATGGGTTGCACCACTAAATTCATAGAAAATCATAAAAATGAGATTTCATAAGAAATCAATTTAATTAAATACATGTTCTGCAGCTATAAGTAAATTTATTCTGCAATACGTGCCTAAATCATCGAAAGTACAAATCGAAAAAGGAGACAGTCGAAATCACGTTGACTGTCTCCTTACTATAAACTCACCCTTATATTGTTGTAAATATGAGAAGTCTTCTAATCATGTAAAGAGAAAAATATGGTCGGTAAACCCTGTATGGAAAATAATAAATTCTAGCACAATTTCTCTCTAAAGGGCAGAAAATTAATTGTTTAAATCTACCTTCTTGCCTTTAACCATGTAGATGGTATTCTCAGCAATATTAGTTACATGGTCGCCTGCGCGTTCGAGGTACCGACAAACAAGTAATAATTGCATAACCTGCTCAATATGCGAGACATCTTTTGAAACAATGGCGATTAACTCTTCAATTGACTCTTTATAGAGTGCATCGATTTGATCATCAGTTTTGGCAGAAGTAAGGGCAAGCTCAACATCTTCGTACTTATAAGCATCAATGGTATTAGTCAGCATCTCATTAACCAAAATTCCCATTTTCGGTACGTTTATAAGTGGTTTCACTAATTCAGTTTTGCCGATTCTTTGCGTGGACTTCGCGATATTCACTGCAAAGTCGGCAATTCGTTCAATATCATTAGAAATTTTCAAGGAAACTATAATTTTTCTCAAATCAGTAGCGAGTGGCTGTTCTTTTGCGATTAATAAAATTGCTTTTTCGTTGATCTGTTCTTCAAAATTGTTAATGGCTTTATCCTTTTCAATGATTGAGCTAGCCAATTCCAAGTCTTGATTTTTTAAACTCTCAATTGATTTTGTTAACGCTTCACGAGTCATCCCCGCCATTAATTTTATATCCTCACGCAAATCATTTAAGCTTTTTTCATAATTACTGCGTATTGGCATAAATATCCCTCCACTTCAATTATCCGAAACGTCCAGTTATATAGTCTTCAGTTCGTTTATCCTCCGGTGTGGAGAACAATTTATCTGTATCGCTCATTTCAATCACTTCTCCGTTTAAGAAAAAGGCTGTTCGATCTGAAATACGTGCAGCTTGCTGCATATTATGCGTAACAATAACAATTGTGTAGTCTTTTTTCAATTCCCTTACAAGTTCTTCAACTTTCAGAGTAGAAATTGGATCCAGTGCTGAAGTTGGTTCGTCCATTAATATCACATCAGGCTCGATTGCCAAACAGCGGGCTATACAGATACGTTGCTGCTGTCCGCCTGATAATCCATACGCGTTTTCATCAAGACGGTCTTTTACTTCATCCCAAATAGCGGCACCCTTTAAACTTTTCTCTACGATAGCATCTAAATCCTGCTTTTTCTTAATGCCGTGAATTCTCGGACCGTAGGCAACATTTTCGTAAATGGATTTTGGGAAAGGGTTTGGCTTTTGGAAAACCATACCCACTCGTGTTCTAAGTTCTTCAACCATGTATTTTGATTCGAAAATTCCTTGTCCTTGATAATTGATTGATCCCGAAATACTTACTGAAGGTACCATTTCGACCATACGGTTCAATGTTTTAATGAATGTTGACTTACCGCAGCCAGAAGGACCAATAATTGCAGTGACCTGATTTCGGTCAATGTCCATATTTATGTTTTTAAGAGCATGTGTGCTTCCGTACCATAGATTTAAATTTTCTACATTAAAAACTGTTTCTTTTTTAGTTGGTGATGTCATGAATAATTCCTCCAAACCTTTATATGAAACTGTTTGTTCCAGTTAATATCTTCTTGAGAATTTATTTCGAATATAGACAGCAATAGAGTTCATAATGATGAGCATAATCATCAATACGATGATGCCGGCAGCTGCGACTGCCTGGAAGGCTTCTTGAGGACGCCCTGTCCAGTTGAAGATTTGAATCGGCATTACTGTAAATTGGGACATAAGGTTTTCAGGTAAGAATGCGATATAGGTTAAAGCACCAATCATGATCAACGGTGCTGTTTCCCCTACAGCACGGGATAAAGCAAGGATATTCCCTGTCAAAATTCCAGGCAACGCTGAAGGGATGACGATACGAATGATAGTTTGCCATTTAGTGGCACCCATAGCAAACGAACCTTCGCGTAAATGGCTGGGAACAGCCTTTATCGCTTCCTGTGAAGCCACAACAATAATCGGCAATATCAATAAACTCATTGTTAATCCACCAGCGAGAACACTTCGGCCAAGCCCAAGTTCACGAACGAAAATGGTGAGCCCTAGTAAGCCGAACACGATAGATGGAACTCCGGCTAAATTAGCGATATTCATCTGAATCAAGCTCGTAAACTTACCTTTCTTTGCATACTCTTCTAAATAAATTGCGGTTCCCACTCCAAGAACAAAGGCGATTGGGGCAGTTACTACCATGAGCCAAATTGTACCTACAAATGCAGATTTAATCCCCGCGTCTTCTGGACGACGGGAAGCGAAACTAGTCATGAAATTCCAATCCAGACTGCCAGCTCCTTGTGTAACAATTCGAATCAGCAAAACAGCAAGTGTAAGTAAAGCCACTCCGGTGGCAGCGATAAAGAGCCACTTGAAGAATTGATTAGAAGCCAATCGTCGTAAAATTCTTTTTTTAACTTTTTCATTATTTATCATTTGCATATTAATATACCTCCCTGAACTTGCGAGAGATGAAATAAGCTGCTAAGTTCATGATTAAAGTAAAGATGAAGAGAGTCATCCCAACAGCATAAATGCTATAGTATTCTGTCGTCCCGTATCCAGCGTCGCCCAGACTGATTTGCACGATATAAGCGGTCATGGTTTGGATGGCATTTGTGATATCAATGGCAGATGTTGGGTTCGCTCCGCCGGCAACAGTAACAATCATCGTTTCTCCTATGGCACGTGAAATAGCCAATACGATGGAAGCAATAATTCCGGAAAGAGCAGCAGGAAAGACAACCTTTATAGCCACTTCAAATTTAGTGGCACCCATCGCGTATGCACCTTCTCGAATGGCATTAGGTACGGCACTCATCGCATCTTCTGAAAGGGAGGCAATCATCGGGATAATCATGATTCCCACAACTATTCCAGGGCTTAATGCATTATAAATCGACAGACCCGGTACGATGTTCTGAAGAAGGGGAGTTACAAAAGTCAAAGCAAAAAACCCATAAACAATTGTTGGAACTCCGGCAAGAACTTCAAGAACCGGTTTGACAATTCTTCGCATCCGATCCGATGCGTATTCACTCAAAAAGATAGCCGCCGCCAATCCCAGCGGAAGTGCAACCAGTATGGCAATCCCCGCTATAGTCAAAGTACCTAGGATTAAGGGACGAATTCCGAAGCTCGCATTACTGTGCATTGGATACCAATCAGGACTGGTGACAAATTCTAATATTGATACCTTAGAAAAGAAGTTAAACGTTTCAAATATTAATGTAAAGACGATGCCAAAAGTGGTCAATACTGAAATAATGGCACATAATAACAAGAATTTAGGCATGACCTTTTCAGTCACGCCTCGAAAATTTATTTTTGATGATTTATTTTCTTCTATCATTTCTCTAACAGTCTTATTGCTCATCACATAATCCTCCTACCAAATTGCATGCAGAAAGGTAAGATGGAAAATATCCACCTCACCTTGGCTTCAGCAATTAATTTCCTGCAGCTTCTTCAATTTTTTCAGTATTCGCTTTATAATTTTCTTCTGGGAGGTCGATGTACCCGACTTCCAGTGCCAAGTCAGCCACCACCTCATTCATGAAAGTGACATAATCATACACTTCTGGTCGGCTTAATGATTCTTTGTTGACATACGTGAAGATTGGACGGGATAAAGGAGCATATTCGCCAGTGTTGATAGTTTCCGCAGTTGGTTCTACAGGGCCTTCTCCATTATCAATCGGAACGATTTTCAGTGAGTCTTTGTTTTCAATGTAATACGCATATCCAAAATAACCGATGGCATTTTTACTGCCGGATACACCAGTAACTAAAACATTATCATCTTCAGAAAGTTGAGCATCCCGACGGATATCTGCATCTTTCAAAATAACTTCTGACCAGTAATCAAATGTTCCAGAGTCTGTTCCTGGACTGAAAAATTCAATTTCTTCATCTGGCCATTCAGAGCGGATGTCAGACCAAGTTTCAATGGACTCATCTGTCCACATTGATTGCAGTTCTTCAACCGTTAAGCTATCAACCCAATCATTTTCCGGATTAACGATAACAGATAAGCCATCTTTTGCAAGTTCAAGCTCTATATATTCGACTCCATTTTCTTTCGCAAATGCTGCTTCTTCTTCCTTAATATGACGGGAAGCATTACTTAAATCGGTTTCACCTTCTACGAAACGCTTAAATCCACCACCTGTGCCGGAAACCCCGACTGGTGCACGAACTCCAGGTTGTTCAGCCGTATACTCTTCTGATACTGCTTCAAGGATAGGGAAAACAGTCGAAGATCCATCGATTGCTACATCTCCAGTTAATTGTTCAGCCCCACCATTTTCACCATCTGTTTCGCTATCTCCGCCACATGCGGTCATTGCAAGAGTAGAAACAGTTAAGAGTGTTGATAATAAGAAGAATTTGCTTCGTTTCATTGTGTAAACCCCCTGATAATTTTTGTTTCTTACAAATAGAACTATATCAAATGAATGTTAAGGCACAATTGTAGATTTGTAAATTTCATGTAAAGACTATAATATCTAGATGGATTCAAATAGAATTCATTAAACAGATAACACCTTCTCAAAAGTTCCATAGATCAAATGTATAAATCAAAAATATTCACTAATTTTCATCAACTATTATTGTTCAGAATTTGATATAGTCAATGTGAAATCGATTTATATCGTGACGCGTTACAAAGCCAGCCCCTTTCTGAATTCTCAAAGTATCTGCCACTTAAGTATTTTTACGCTTATTTTGGTTCTCAGTAAAATGTTAGAACGGAGTGAATAAGTGATACTTTATTTCATCTCCTCCGTAGTATTGCCCGGAATAAAGAAGAGATACTGCTAGCGTGGATTAAATTTTAAAAACCATTTAGGAAGTCAAATCCTTTAACATTTAATAAGAAGATGATGCACTTTTCACCTAAATCACTCAACCCATGGGCACACAGTATCCTTGCCTTAGGTTGATTAGAGAACCGACACTAATTTTAGAGAGAGAGGCGGCCGAAGTTACAATTTCGGCCATTTCTTCAATTTTTAAAGTTGCAACGTTTCTTTAACGTTCCCTTTAATTACCTATGTATAAGAGTCAATATACTTCAAAGTATGCATTCACAACACGAAATCCTTCCTTCTCATTACTTTACCTAGAGTGTCACTAAAGAAATTACTTTAAATCCATTTGAATCACGTCTATGACTACCTATTGGAATACTTCTTTTGCTTTAATCTGATTCAATTTTTGTGGTTTCGTAAATTCTTGAATTATGTGTGTGAATCCTTGAATATCACTCGCAAAACCTTGAATATCACCTACGGAAAGAAGAATTCCTATTCAGACAAGCTTCTGGTAATTGCCAAGCCATAATTGCGATTGTACACTACCATGACACTGGATTAACGTTTGTCCTAAATTATATACTTTCCTATACTTGAATAAAAAAACCGTTTGACATAAGCATTAAGCTTACATCAAACGGTTTTACTATTTCTATTGAGACTCTTCAGCATTATCAATTAATAAGTTACCTGTTTTCTCATCATAAAATCTTAGTAAATCACCATTGACAATCTGGTCAGAATATTCTAATTCTTCTAAAGCACGATCTATATAGGGAGCACAAGCTTGCGCATCTGTTTCTAAACCGGATGCCTTATCATAACAAGTATTCCCTGCATAAACTAAATCTTTTGTAACAAATCTTCCATCTCTAAAAGTAGTAAATTCTTCATGATCTTCTGAAAAAACATCTGCACCCAATTGCATATTTTTACTTGTTTCTATCCCTAACAAGTGTAAAAGTGTTGGTCGAACATCAATTTGTCCTACGACTTCTTCCATAACTTCACCTTTACTAGATCCAGGCATATGAATGAAGAACGGAACTCGTTGAAGTTGAGCACTTTCAAAAGGTGTTACTTCTTTTCCTAAATATTGTCCCATTGCTTCATTATGATTTTCCGAAATTCCATAATGATCACCATACATGACAATAATTGAATTCTCATACAAACCTTTTTCCTTCAAATCTTCAAATAACTTTTTAACTGCTTCATCCGTATATCGAACAGTCTGGAAATATCGATTTAAGGTACCTGACTGGGAATCGTATTCGGATATAAATTTATCTTCTTCATCTAAATGGAAAGGATAATGATTAGTCAACGTAATTAAACGAGAATAAAATGGTTGAGGCATTTCAGCCATAAGGTCAACAGATTGACTGAAGAATGGAATATCTTTCATTCCCCAATTGACTGCATCACCTTCATTTATCGCATAACTATCAACATCGTAGAATTTGTCAATATTCAAGGCATTATACATCATATCTCGGTTCCAGAAACTCTTATTATTGGCATGCATGACATTTGTAAAGTATCCTTCTTCGCCTAACTGCTCAGCCAAAGAGTTATAGGTATTCCCACTATGGGTAAAGAATACAGCTCCACCACCTAATGGGTACAAACTGTTTTCAATAAGAAATTCTGAATCTGATGTTTTACCTAAACCTGTTTGATGATAAAAATTAGGGAAGTATAAGGTATCATCATCTTTTGTTAATTCATTTAAAAACGGTGTTACTACTTCCCCGTTCATTTCCTCGTTCACTACAAATGATTGAACGGACTCAAGTGTCACTACAATTAAATTCTTACCTTCAGCCGTCCCAAACACTTCAACATTAGGTTCAGCTTGATTTGAACGCACATAGTTATTTACTTCTACCAACTCACTACCATCCGCTAAAGCGCGTTGAGCATGTGATTTTGATTGAATGTAAATATCGTATAAGTGGTAATTGTATGTTCCAATATTTTTAACCAATAATTCACGGTCAAAACTACGTGTTAAAAGTTGTGGACGTTCTGTTTCCGAAAGACCTAAATTTAAGAATAAGAAAGCAGCTGCTAACACAAAATAAGCACGACGAACAGTTGGCTTAATAATGAAAGCTTCTTTCCCAATCGGTAACCATTTCATTACAGCCCATAGTAATACTACATCTGTAAAATAAAAAACGTCTGTTACATAAATACTTTCAGCAGCAGATGTACCTAAGTCTCCAAAATTACTCGTTTGGAATAATACAGGTAGGGTGATGAAATCACTGAAAAATCTGTAGAACGCAACATTTGCATATAATATAATCGCTAAAAAAGAACTTGTAATTAGTAAATATCGATTTCTAACCTTTGCCGATTTAAAAAATAATGAAATCCCATAGATAAATAATAGAAAACTAAGTGGATTTAAAAACAAAATTACTTGCTGCATCATATTTTCAATTTTCATATCAAAACTAGAATGATACACAATGTATGTTTTTATCCAAGTTAATATGATGGCAATAGCTAGAATCGAATGTTTAGGCCACTTGATGGTCTTCATTCAAAACATCCTCCTCTTTCTTTAACCACACACATAGTGTGCCAAAGAATATCTTAATCCTTTTTTTACATCCGCGCAACATATAGTCAACAACCGTTTGCTATACTTTTCACACGTCTTTATCTATTACCCATTATTAGACGAGTGAAACTTAATAAAGTTTCACTTATATTTAAAAAAGAATATTTTTTCTTTACATCTGTAACAATAAAAAATGATAATCATATCGATTATCAAAGCTAACTGTTATTCATTTACCTTATTCAATCTAGATTTTTCGCTTCTTATGATTAGAATCGCCATTTGAAAATCTTGAATTTCTAAAACATGAGAGTTATATAATTCTCGAATTTCATCTTCCATTAACAACAAATCTGATAAACGGTCTGTTGTGTATATATAAGTACCATACCTTTTTAATAATTGCATCACATCATACATGTTTTTCATAATTTCAGTTTACCCCACTCTATAACATTCTAGCCTTCGCTTATCTGATAGAATCGACTGAACGGGAATGTCAAAACTCTCATTTGGGACCTCTAACAAAATTTGTTCATCAAAAGCTAAAGATATAGTAGGTCCATCATACTTACTCAAAAAGCGGTCATAGTAACCTCCACCAAATCCAATTCGGTAACCGTTATGGTCGAATACAACGCCGGGCACAATGAGGTAAGATATGCTCTCAATCGGTATTATATTCGTCTTATCTGGATTTGGTTCCTGCAAATGCACATATACGTTTTCTAACTGGTCAAAAGACGAGATCTC
Organism: Paenisporosarcina sp.; assembly: GCA_041551995.1. GTDB lineage: Bacteria > Bacillota > Bacilli > Bacillales_A > Planococcaceae > Paenisporosarcina. The sequence goes on along the minus strand of JBFELW010000024.1, from coordinate 526 downwards.
ATAGAACTCCATCCCTCTAGTTTTCCGATAACATTTGGGTGCTGCGACACGAATACCTAGTGACCATAACTCTTCTATTAGCAGCCACGTATCCACTTCAGGAAAAGAAGACAAAGTGATTCCAACTATCTCTGACTGAGTAAAGTCTTCGTCTTCTAACAATCGTTTCGCAATCTCAGATGATCTTTCATTATATGTTTGTTGATCCATTTGATTTAATTGTTCAATCATATTCTTTCTAAGTGTCGATTTATCCATTTTAAACCTCCATGAAAAAAACCAAAACCCGTACAGGTTTTGGTTAAATGTTATTATTTTGTCTCACGGTGAACAGTCATTTTCTTTTCACGTGAGCAATATTTTTTCATTTCAAGACGTTCCGGGTTGTTACGCTTGTTTTTCTTAGAAATGTAGTTGCGCTCGCCGCAATCTGTGCAAGCTAATGTAATATTAACGCGCATCTTTATCCCTCCCATTTAATCAGGATTCAAGTTATCATTTTTGAGCATGATTTATACGACTAACC
>JBFELW010000023.1:0-11809 GCA_041551995.1 Paenisporosarcina sp. | reverse complement strand
TTCGACAGCTTTGGAGTCTGTAACGGGATCTAATCGTACCGTTAAAACAGCCATTGACTCATTCGCAGTCATTGCAACAGTTATGGGAATTGCAACATCATTGGGTCTTGGTATCTTACAAATGAATGGTGGATTAGATGCTGTTTTAGGTACGGGAATGTCATTTCCGATTCAACTCGTCCTCATTCTTATCATTTTTATAGCTTACATGGCTTCTGCATCAACGGGTTTAAATAAAGGTATTCGTTATCTTAGTAATCTCAATTTGGGAATAGCGATCGTCTTGTTGGTATTTGTTTTCATTACTGGACCTACTGTTTTCATTCTAGAAACATTTACATTAGCCATTGGTGATTACTTTACTAATTTCATTCAATACAGCTTGAGGTTACAGCCTTATCAACAAGGGACTTGGGTTAGAGACTGGACTATTTTCTATTGGGCATGGGCGATTGCATGGTCTCCATTTGTTGGGGCTTTCGTAGCTCGCGTTTCCAGGGGCCGTACGATTCGTGAGTTCATCGTTGGCGTAATGGTTATTCCACCTGCCATTGCTTGCCTTTGGATTGCGGTATTTGGTGGGACTGCACTTTGGTATGATTTGAATAAACAAACGGGTATTGCCGAAGCTGTCAACCTTGATTTGACATCTGCTTTATTCCAAACGTATTTACACTTGCCATTAACCACTGCGTTGTCGGTCTTATCAATCGTTTTGATATTCACGTTCTTGGTGACATCGGCAGATTCAGCCACCTACATTCTAGCGAGTATGACAACAAATGGGAGCCTTGTTCCTCCTACATTTGCTAAGCTAGTCTGGGGATTCTTGATGGCAGCAATAGCGGGCGTATTGTTGTATGCAGGAGGACTGGAAGCTCTCCAAACAGCATCCCTAATTTCCGCACTACCATTCACCGTGTTGTTACTATTATTAACCATTGCGATATCAAAACTTCTGAAAAAAGAACCAATTCCTATTCGGAAATCGGAATTACGTAGATTTGAACGATTGCAAAAAGCGAGTAAGAAAAAAGAAGAGAAATAGTATTGTTTAGAAAGGTCGGTTCCTAGTGAATCGGCCTTTTTGTTGTTTATTTTTAGCTTTTATTGTGGAGAATGGACTTTCCATAAGTGATGATTAAATCATATTAAGAATTAGGTATATCCAGTTCGCTAATTTAGAACGCCGCAACAATTTTGACGAATTCATCGCAGGAAAGGACTCATATTCCATATGAAACGATTGTATTATAGTCTGTAGCAATTTCTTAAAAAGAAGTTGCTTTTTTGGTTAAACAATAGTTCTTACGATAATGTTTATATGCTTTGTGTTTCGAGTCACAAAATAAGTTATCAGAATTTTTTGGTATTTTATAGTACAAGTAATCATATTGTAGCTGTAATAGAGTTCTACTTCAGAACTTCTTTTACAAGAGTATGTGAATAGTATTTTTGGTTAAATGATAGAAATAAATAAAGAATAGGGGTTGGGTAAATGAAAAAAGGGTTAGTGGCATTACTAAGTATATTGCTCGTGCTTTCAGTTGTATTAGCTGGTTGCTCAGAGAAAAATTCAGAAACCGAGTCACGTTTAGATGTAATTAAGGATCGTGGGAAATTAATAGGTGGTGTTAATGCGGACATACCTGGTTTTGGTTATGTCGCTTCAGATGGAAGCTATAGTGGAATGGATGTTGATATTACAACGGCAATAGCTGCAGCGATATTTGGAGATCCCAAGGCAGTGGAGTACAGACCATTATCTGCAGAAGAACGTTTTATTGCTGTTCAAACAGGTGAGGTAGATGTATTAGCAAGAAATACCACCCATACTCTTACGAGAGATGCTTCTGTAGGTCTTGCTTTTGCACCTGTTACTTTTTATGACGGTCAAGGAATAATCGTTCGAAAAGATAGTGGAATTGAAAGTTTAAAAGATTTAGAGGGTGCAAGAATTTCTGTAGAGTCTGGTACGACAACGGAACTGAACTTGGCTGACCAGATGAGGAACTTGGGTATTAATTATGAGCCAGTTGTATTTGATAGTCAGGATGCTGCAGTTGCTGCTTATGAGCAAGGAAGTGTAGATGCATATACGACTGACCGTTCTGCACTTGTATCCCGACGAACTACTTTATCAAATCCAGATGACCATATCATTTTAGATGAGATTATGTCTAAGGAACCTTTAGCTCCTTCTGTTAAAGACGGAGATTCCCAATGGTCTGATGTCGTTTCATGGACTGTATATGCCTTAATTCAAGCTGAGGAATATGGGATTACACAATCTAACATCGATAGTTTCAAGGATAGTGAAGTTCCAGAAATCCGTCGCTTCTTAGGTGTTGAAGGGGATATGGGAGAGCAACTAGGACTACCAAAAGACTTTGTTGTTCAAGTCATTAAAGCGGTTGGAAACTATGGTGAAATATATGATCGTCATCTAGGGCCGGACACAGTGTTTGATTTAGAGCGTGGGCTTAATAATTTATGGACAAATGAGGGTTTACTGTATTCACCACCTTTCCGTTAATAAATTCGTAAGTGCAATGAATAGATATGGGCCTGCATACCTTTATATAGCCAAGGGGGCAGGCCCTTATTAAATGAAAATTCAAGTTAATTAGCACCAGAGTATTGCTACCAGAACTATTAAAAACTACTGCGAGGTGATCTATACGTGAAAAAACACTCATCTGCGAAGAAACCACCATTTTGGAGAGACAAACGAATTTTACCCATTCTTCTTCAATTCCTATTTGCTGTACTAGTTATTTTAGCTGGGGTTTTCTTTTTTACTAACGCCCTAGAAAGCATGAAACAAATTGGGCTTGTCTTTGGTTATGATTTTTTAAGCAAGATGGCCCAATTTGATATTGGGGACAAAGTAATTGAGTTTTCCTCAACGGATTCTTATGGGAAAGCTTTTATTGTCGGTATCCTCAATACAATAAAAGTTGCCTTTATCGGTATTATATTTGCCACTATCTTAGGATTCATTATAGGGATTTCCCGATTATCCAATAACTGGTTAGCTAAAAAAGTCGCTACTTTTTATGTAGAGATATTTCGTAATACACCGCTCTTAGTACAAATCTTCATTTGGTTTTATGCTGTATTTTTAAGTTTTCCTGTTATTGAGAAAAGCATGAATATGTTTGAGTTATTCTTTTTTAGTAATCGAGGAAGTGCCATGCCGTGGTTTAATTTAACCTCATCCACAATGGTTTGGTTCATTTTATTTCTAACTGGGATTACACTTTCTATTGTTGTTTGGAAAGTTAGACTTAAACAACAGATTGAAACAGGCAAAAGGAAATATCCAATATACTGGGCAATCACTGCCATTGTTGCATCATTAGGGATCGCATGGTTGGTCACTTTTGAAGCTCCGCTTTTATTAAGTATTCCAGAAGCCACAGGTAGAGGATTTGTAGGGGGTTATACTTTTGGTCCCGGATTCGGGGCACTTTTAGTTGCCTTGGTCATGTATACTGCTTCTTTTATTGCAGAAATAGTTCGGGGAGGAATAATGGCGGTTTCGAAAGGACAAGTAGAAGCAGCTAAAGCATTAGGTTTAAAAAATTCAACGATATTGAGACTCGTGATTCTACCTCAAGCTATTCGAATTATTATTCCACCTCTAACAAGTCAGTATTTGAATCTAATAAAAAATTCAAGTTTAGCCGCAGCTGTTGCCTATCAAGAAGTAGTAGGTGTGGGGATTACGGTCTTAAGTCAAACAGGCCGAAGTATTGAGGTTATTTCAATTGTCATTCTCGTTTACTTATCTATGAGTTTATTAACATCACTCTTGATGAATATATTTAACAAATATACGCAACTGGTAGAGAGGTGAAGAAAAAATGACAAATGATGAAATAATTAAAAAACAACCTGAAACTGCACCTCCTAAGACGGCTATAGGGGTAATAGGTTGGTTGAGAAAAAACTTATTTAGTAGTTGGGTCAATATATTCCTAACCATAATATTTGGTATTATCGTTTTTTTCGTATTAAAAAACACAATTGAATGGATTTTCTTTAAAGCAAATTGGAATGTTATTTCAGCAAACTTTAAGTTGCTCATAGTTGGTCAATACCCAGTTGTGGAACTGTGGCGAGTATGGATTTGTTTTACGCTTATATCCATTTTAATGGGGATTTCATCCGGAATATGGAAAGGGACCATGGTGCATTTAACTATGGCAATGACAGGATTGTATATTCTAGTTGCTAGCTTACCATTTGTCTTGGTTGAGACCCGAGTATGGCTGATCGTGAATATCGTCCTAATTGGTGTCGCTTATCTGGTTGGAAAAAGGTGTATAAAATATAAGAAGTTCATACTGACTAGCTGGTTCCTGATGTTCCCTGTGACGATGTTTCTACTAAGTGGTTTTGGCGTCTTCAATCGTGTTGGAACAAACTTATGGGGAGGGTTTTTATTAACTCTACTTATCGCGATTGTCGCTATTGTATTCTCTTTTCCGATAGGCGTTCTTCTTGCTCTTGGAAGAAGGAGTAAACTTCCTGTAGTTCGCTGGTTTTGTATTGCTTACATTGAATTAATTCGTGGCGTTCCATTAATTACAATATTATTTGTAGCTCAACTTATGTTACCTATGTTTTTGGGTGACGGTGCAAATATCGATAATGTGGTTAGGGCAATGGTCGGTTTCACTTTATTTTCTGCAGCCTACTTAGCTGAGAATGTCCGCGGCGGTTTACAATCGATCCCACGCGGTCAATTCGAAGCTGCAGAAGCTCTTGGGCTCAATACCACGTTTAAAACAATGTTTATTATTTTACCTCAATCCTTACGTGCAGTTATCCCGGCAATGGTGGGTCAGTTCATTGGTATATTCAAGGATACTTCACTTGTTGCGGTTGTCGGTTTAACCGATTTACTAGGAATGGGCAAGAACATTATATCTAACCCACAATTTTTGGGAACACAGATGGAAGTATTTTTATTAGTTGCTCTTGTATTCCTGATCTTCTGTAATATGATGTCCTATGCTAGCCGTCGACTAGAAGGAGCATTAGGCGTAGGAGAACGATAAAGGGATACATTCTACTACTAAAGGAGGTTCAAGTATGTTTGAAGAATTTAACTCAGAGATTCCTCTAGATCAGAGAGAAGATATAGTCGTGTGTCAAAATATCAATAAATGGTTTGGAAGTCTTCATGTATTAAAAGATGTATCATTAACTGTAAAGCAAGGAGAGGTCGTTGTTATTTTAGGCCCATCAGGTTCTGGGAAGTCCACATTCATCCGGACCGTAAATGGTTTAGAAGAAATTCAAAAAGGAGAAATCACTGTTGATGGTATACCATTGTCCAATGATTTATCCGATATAGAAGCGATTCGTAAAGAAACAGGGATGGTCTTCCAATCATTTAACCTATTTCCGCATATGACCATTTTAAAAAACATTACATTAGCTCCTATTTGGGTTAGAAAATGGCCAAAAGCCAAAGCTGAGAAAATAGCTTTAGATTTACTGGAACGTGTTGGTATTCCAGAACAGGCCGATAAATATCCCGGACAGCTTTCAGGAGGGCAACAGCAAAGGGTTGCGATTGCAAGGGCATTAGCTATGCAACCTAAAATTTTGTTATTCGATGAACCCACATCTGCGTTAGATCCTGAGATGATCAAAGAGGTATTAGATGTTATAAAAACATTAGCTGGATCAGGAATCACACTGATGGTTGTTACACACGAGATGAACTTTGCCCGTGAAGTTGCCGACCGAATTGTGCTATTTGACTTCGGGGAAATCATAGAAAGTGGAACGCCATCTGAGTTATTTGATAATCCAAAGCATGAAAGAACGAAGCTTTTCTTATCTCAAATTTTATAGAAAGTAGAATATTATTTATGAATCAGCAAATAATATCTTCTAATCCTCTCAAGATAGACCTTGAGGGGATTTTTTACTATGTGGGGATTTAAAAAGTTTAATTGGTTTTTATAGATAGGTAAAAATAAACAGTATTTTCTGATAATTAAATGGTAAACTAGCAATATCCTATTTATCAAATGGAGGTAAGAAGTGAAAATTAAACGCAAATTACTAATTGGATTTACTACTATTCTGATGTTTAGTTCAACAAATTTCGCTGCACTTACAGAAGTTTCAACTGTACAAGCTGCATCTTCCTACACTAGCTTGCAAAATTCGATAAATAATATCATGACAGATAGCAGAATGAAAAGTGCTACTTCAAGTGTGACCATTCGAAAAGCTTCTACGGGAGAAATTGTCTATGAATATAATGCGAAAAAAGGAGTTACTCCTGCATCATCTTTGAAAATTCTTACTGCAGCTGCAGCATTAGAGTCATTGGGAGAAAATTACCGCTTTTCTACAGGAGTGCTAACAAACGGTCAGGTTGCAAAAGGCACATTATATGGAAATTTATATTTACGAGGTCAAGGTGATCCAACTTTATTAAAAAAAGACTTTGATAATTTTGCTTCCACATTATCCAAAAGAGGAGTTAAGCGAATTTCTGGACATTTGATTGGAGACGATACATATTTTGATGCAAAGCGCCTCTCCCCAGGAATCGCGAAAGAAGACGAATCTTATTATTATGCTGCACAAATTTCTGCGCTGAGCATTTCACCGAATGCGGATTATGATGCAGGTTCTGTGATTGTTGAAGCTAAACCAACCATAAATGGCAAACCATCAAAAGTAACATTAACTCCTGCAACAAGTATCGTTAGAGTCATCAATCGATCTAAAACTGTTCCAAAAGGATATAAAAATACATTAAAAGTAGAAAGGCAGCTTGGTACAAATAATATTTTGATTACTGGAAATGCACCAGTCGGAAGCTATGGAAGTAAAGAATGGATTGCGGTTTCTAACCCAACAGCGTATGCCTTAGATATATTTAAAAAATCACTTGCATCTAAAGGAATAAATTTTGTGCCTACTTCTAAAGTGTTACGGGGGAAAACGCCTGAAAATGCTCGTGCTTTAGTGTCTAAACAATCCATGACGTTAAAAGAGCTAATGATTCCATTTTTGAAGCTAAGTAACAATACACATGCAGAAGTATTAGCTAAAACAATGGGTAAAGTAAAAAAAGGGGAAGGTAGCTGGGATGCTGGTTTGGAAGTAATGAGAGATTATGCTGATTCTGTAGGCTTGGATGTTAATCAATGGGTGTTTGAAGACGCTTCAGGTATGTCTCATGCGAATAAAATTCCTTCCAGTCAATTATCTCAATTACTTTTTCATGTAAGATCTGAACCTTGGTACGGAACGTTTCTAAAGGGTCTGCCTGTATCAGGAGGTTATGATCGATTTGTTGGAGGTACATTACGTACAAGAATGAAAACAGCTCCGGTTAAAGGGAATGTAATTGCCAAAACAGGAAGTTTAAATAATGTAAACTCATTAGCCGGTTATGCAAAAACAAAAGATGGTGAATGGTTGATTTTTACGATTCAAACGCAAGATGGCAAAACGAGTACACTTCCGGTTATTGATCGTATGGCAGCAGCCATTACAAATTCAAAAATGACTCCATAAATAGTTACACAGGTTGGCCATCAGCTCTCTTATGGAGCATGATGGTCTCTTTTTGAGGAATCTTTTATTGGGGTCCAACGTCTTATTTAAAAGAAGCTAACTGGGCCTCATCTAGGTAGGGAAATCTGGTAATCTTACTATAGACAGCAAAATAGAACGTGGGGGAACATGATGAAACTAAAAATACTTCATTCAAATGATATACACAGTAATTTTGAAAACTTCGCAAAGATGGTGACACTTATTTCACGTCATAAAGACGAGAGTACACTGATTCTTGATGCAGGGGATTTTGCTGATTTTAAAAGTATAGAGCTCCAAGGCACTAGGGGTATGGCTGCAATAGAGTTGTTAGAAGCTGCAGGTTATGATGCATTAACTATAGGTAATAATGAAACGTTTAATGGAATCGACACACTTGAATATATGGCTAGCAATAGCCCCATTCCGTTTATAAGTAACAACTTGTTAAAAAAGGATAAAACAAAAGTGGAAGGTGTTTTTCCAAGTATTATTCTCCATAAAAATGGTCTTCGACTATTGATTACAGGGTCTTCTCCTGACCTAGATGTTTTTAATGATGGTTTAGGTGTACATATTCTTTCTTACAAAGAAACAATTGCCGAGGAAATCAAGAGAAACGAAGGGTGCTATGACGTGTGCATCCTTTTAAGTCATGTGGGCACTGAGGCTGATAGAGAATTAGCAATGGAGATTCCAGAAATTGATATTATACTGTCCGCACATGACCACCAATTGTATGCAGAAGCAAAAGTGCTGAATGACACCGTTATGAATAGTGCTGGTAAATATGGAGAATATCTTGGGCTTGTGGAGATAGAGGTTGTAGATGGGAAAGTTAAGTTACTTCATTCTGAAACAATCTCTACAAAAGACGACGAAATGGATGAACGTATAATACATATCCTCAAAGACAATAAAGTGAAAGCCATTGAAGTCCTAAGCCAACCACTTTACAAATTAGATATGCCCCTTTGGCATGATGTCATTGAAGAGAATCCTTTAGCCAACCTTATTGCGGATGGACTTAAGGACATGTTGAATTGTGATATAGGAATGATTAACAGCGGTATTGTGAATGCGGGTGCTTTTGACTTCTTATCCAATCAAAAATTAATTGAAATTTGTCCTTCCCCATTAAATCCTACTTCTTTTGAGGTGAAGGGAAACGACATTAGACGAGCAATTGAGCAATCTTTGGATGTGCAAGTTTGTTTAGCAGAAGGAAGGGGACCGGGTTTCAGAGGGAAATTTGTTGGGAGACTTCATTTCTCTGGTATTGACATTTTACATGAAGGAAGTAGCGTTCGAGAAATAATGATAGGAAATATGCCTTTAGATGATGGCAAATGGTACTCGGTGGCAAGCTCTGATTATTTACAAAGAGGATCTGGATATCCATCTCTAGCGCATAATCGCAATGACAAATACAGGGCGGAGGAAATTCGAGACGTAATCCGTTTGTACGCCAATAAAACCGAATTCATAGAAAAGGCTTTTATGAATAGGTGGAAGCAAGTGATGAAGGTAAAAGTATAGTATTAATTTGCTAGAAAAAACAGTGAATGGACATACAACTGCTAGTAGTAGACATAGACTCATTAGAAGTGGACATAGAACCAAATCATTTTCAACCTTTTACGAATGGCTGCACCCTAACATCCCAATTCTAGGATGCTAGTAACCCTTATTGATGAAAATTAAGTTCTCGAAACTTATAACACTCTTGGTGTATAATTCAACAGTGAGTAAGTTTATCAAAATTCATATAAAATTTAACAATTGTTTTAAACAATTGTGAAAGCGAGTGAACAAGTATGGGACGTAAGTGGAATAATATTAAAGAAAAGAAGGCTTCTAAAGATTCGAATACAAGTCGGATCTATGCAAAATTTGGACGTGAGATTTATGTGGCTGCCAAACAAGGCGAACCAGATCCTGAGTCAAATCGAGCTCTAAAAATCGTCCTTGAACGCGCTAAAACATACAGTGTTCCTAAAGTGATAGTGGACCGAGCAATTGAAAAAGCAAAAGGTGGTTCAGAAGAAAGTTATGATGAACTACGTTATGAAGGTTTTGGACCTAACGGATCCATGGTTATCGTAGACGCACTTACCAATAATGTGAATAGAACGGCATCAGATGTACGTGCGGCATTCGGTAAAAATGGTGGGAACATGGGTGTGAGTGGTTCGGTTGCCTATATGTTCGATGCGACAGCAGTTATTGGACTTGAAGATAAAAAAGCGGATGATGTACTTGAGTTGTTAATGGAAGCGGACGTAGATGTTCGTGATATTTTAGAAGAAGATGAAGCGGTCATCGTTTATTCCGAACCTGATCAGTTTCATGCTGTACAAGAAGCTTTCAAAAATTCTGGGATTACAGAATTTACAGTTGCCGAGCTTACGATGCTTGCCCAAAACGACATAACCCTTTCAGAAGACGATCAAGCACAATTTGAAAAGATGATTGATGCACTAGAAGACTTAGAAGATGTTCAACAAGTTTACCATAATGTTGATTTAGGCTAATAAATAAGAAAACTAGCAACCACCGTTATTAGTGGTTGCTAGTTTTTGATTTTAAATTGGAAAAGGGACACGCCCGTTAAGACATGTCCCCTTGTTTATTAAGATAACATAAAGTTTTGAATGATTATTTTTATCCCGAAATTTCGGGGAATAATTTACCTAAGAAAGTGTTCCTTGCTTTCCGTGCCGCGGTCAATTTTCCACTGGGTGTCTTCCTTAAGCAACGTAAACCCTGCCTTCTTTTACGTCCTTGCGACCCTATAGTCGCGCCAGTGTGAATAAGTTTAATTAAAAACATCGAGTAGATGCCAGAATTTCAAAGCTTACGTGCTACCTTACTTGTTAACTTGAATATTTTAGCATGTATAATAGGTCTTGTCAACACTTTTATTCCTCACTATCTTATATAAAAGAGTATTTGGGAGTTTTCAAATTAACAAGCATGATTCTATATGTTTTAAATACAAGCTGTTATACTTTTATTCTTAACAGCTAGAAGAATTGATAAGCAAATAGCATATTCCAAACCATAGGAGGTCATGATAAATGACAAACAATTTACAAGCAACAACAACTTTGCATAACGGTGTAAAAATGCCGTGGTTAGGGCTTGGAGTATTTAAAGTAGAAGAAGGACCAAGCGTAATTGAAGCCGTGCGAACGGCGATCAAGCACGGATATCGCAGTATTGATACGGCAGCAATTTATAAAAATGAAGAAGGGGTAGGCCAAGGGATTCGTGAGGGATTGAAAGAAGCGGGAATCTCAAGAGAAGACTTGTTTATTACGTCAAAAGTCTGGAATTCAGATTTTGGCTATGATACTACGTTAGCTGCGTATGAAGAAAGTCTAAAGAAACTTGGTTTAGACTATTTGGATTTATATTTAATCCATTGGCCAGTTGAAGGAAAATACAAAGATACTTGGCGCGCTCTTGAAACGATTTATAAAGAGAATCGTGTAAAAGCAATTGGAGTCAGTAATTTTCATATCCATCATCTAAAGGACGTAATGGAGGATGGGAAAGTAGTTCCAATGGTAAATCAAGTGGAGTATCACCCAAGTCTGACTCAAAAAGATCTTCAAACCTTCTGTCAGGAACATAACATTCAGCTTGAAGCATGGTCTCCATTGATGCAAGGTAAGCTATTAGACCAACCCGTACTAAAAGAGATTGGAGCGGTCTACAACAAATCAGTTGCTCAAGTTATATTGCGTTGGGATCTGCAAAATGGAGTGGTTACAATTCCGAAGTCAATCAATGAAAATCGAATCGTTGAAAATGCATCCATATTTGACTTTGAATTAACAAATGATGATATGAAACGTATAGATGACTTGAACAAAAACGAGCGAACTGGTCCAGACCCAGATAATTTCGATTTTTAAAAGGCAGAAACCTAGATAGACATCCTATGCATTGGATGTCTATTTTTCATTTAAATAGAGGTGTTTTTTAGTTTGTGAAAAATTTAACGCTCAAACTGGAGTGTTTATCGCTCAAACTGGAAAATTATCGCTCATTCTGAAGATTTATCGCTCAAATTGAACACTTTATCGCTCAAACACGTCTCATAGGCTAGTTCACTCAATGAGACCAGTTATAGAATGCAGTACTCTCCAACAGAAAAGAGACATGTAACGTAGTGGAATGGCTCCCATTTGGTTTTGAATGGTTTTATTTTCGCTGCGCT
>JBFELW010000022.1:0-11932 GCA_041551995.1 Paenisporosarcina sp. | reverse complement strand
ATCATAGCTGTATATTCTATTGATGTTTTTAAAATTATCATTTTCCACTTTTTAAAATCCAAATCCGGCGTGAATAATTTAAATAACTCTAACCGACCTGCCTCTAACCAAACAGGTAGTGTTGTATTATTGATATGCCCTACTCCATCTGTTTCCGACACCCTTGGCTCTATCATAGTTGTAAACATGTCCATTCACTCCTCTATTCCCATTACCTGACACCTTGCTTTAAACGATAGGTAACTTACCATGATACGCATTTTCATAAATTCTATAAATTTCATGGTTGCCTAAAGACTTTGGACTTCTTCCTAACAATCTCGTTTGCTTAACTGCGCTTTCAGTTAATCCATTCAAGTCACTCTCTTGAATTCCGAAAGCTTGTAAGCTATTTGGCAACCCTACATCTTGTACTAAGTCAAATAAGGCATTCACGACAGAGAGCGCTATTTCTCTATCTGATTTATTGACGATTGGTAGGTCCATTGCTGTTGCAACATCAACTAATTGCGGGATGCATGATGCCCAAATTTCGCTATACACATAAGGAAGTAATACTGCATTTGACTCTCCATGAGGGATTTTAAACAACCCACCCAGTGGATATGCAAGTGCATGAACTCCTGCTACACCTGCATTAAAGAAGCTCAAACCCGCTTCCAAACTGGCAAGCGACATTTCTTCTCTTGCCTTTATGTCTTGGCCATTCCAAACTGCTGTTCTAATGGAACGTTGAATTTTAGTAATGGCACTTAATGCAAATGAATTGGTAATTGGTGATGCATTCACTGATGTGTACGCTTCAATCGCATGTGTAAAAGCATCGACTCCACTTGCAGCTGTTATTCGACTAGGTAGTGAATAAGTTAAGGTTGGGTCAACTATGACATAATCCGCTACCATATACTTGTGCGTGATGACGTCTTTTGTATTCCCTGTACTAAAGACAGCGATATCTGTCACTTCAGCCCCTGTTCCTGACGTAGTAGGAATCATGACTTTGGTTAAGCCTTTTTCAGTTATTTTATTGGTTCCTGTCAGATTGAGATAGTCTTCGATATCGCCTGGATTATCGACCAAAACAGCAGCAGTCTTCGCTAAATCTAAAGAGCTACCACCACCAACTCCAATTAATAAATCCGCATGACTCTCTCGAATAGCCTTTAAAATTTCATTACCTAGTAAGCTGGATGGTTCAGGTTCAATCTTAGAGTAGGTGGTTACCCTAATACTCTTCTCTTGTAAAATGGATAGTATTGGCTTAATGAGTCCAAGTTCCAAAATACCCGGATCCGTTACGAGAAACACATGTTGCGACTTTTCTTCTTCTACTATCATTTTTAACTGTTCAATAGAATGACTTCCATAATAAATGTTTTTAGGTGAAATAAAAGATTTCATAATGTTCCTCTTTTCTCCATTTATCTACTTATACTACGCTCTCTTTTCATAAGCTTCATCAATTAAAAAACATATATCCTCAAAATTTTTTACCCAGTCAAGCCTAATAAATACTTCATGTGATTTTTGATTAACTTGCATTTCGTTTCTTTCATAGACATGTCCTAACAATTCATCAATTTCTTTCTGTCTATGTAGTCCTAGTTGGTCTTTCTTATCACAAATATGTAAAACTAACGCCGGGTGTCCACGCAGAATCATTAATGTTGCAAACTTGTTGGTAAGACTTCCATCATTCCTGACTTTCTTATAACCTATGACAAATTCTTTATCAGCTACACTTCTTTCAACGGAAGCCTTGCTAGTTATGTAAGCATCTATTGCTAGGCCTTTGAATTTAACTTTCTTATAACCTAAATTTATATTTTCATTTAGTGGCATAACTTTAATCTCCACTCCACTATTTAAATATATAACATATTTCTCACTCGTAATGGTAACATATTACATAATTACTTTGTTTTAAGCTTAGAAATTTAATCGGAGGGGTTTTTATCCATATCAAGAGTATAGATGAGAAAAACACAACAACAACGTACGTAGAGCAAACTAGAGAATATATTCGAAAGAACCTTTTACAAGCCAAGGAAACAGGTTTACAAGAGATTGATTTAATTTCGCTGAATATCCACAAAGAGATGGGCTTTGATAATCGCTACCCTACTGTTTGTGATGCAATGAAATCACTTGGAATTTACCGAATGGAAGTCCTGCAATCACCGCCTAAGGGGAGGGGGTCTAGATTAAAAATTCGATATTATTTATTTTAAGTCACAGAAAGAGTTAATTGGAATTACCTAGGAATAACCATCAACTCTTTAGGTACTGAATAAGATTTCTAAGAAGACAAAAAGAACGGCTGAAGTTAAAACCAGCGTTCTTCACTCTTACATTTTTATTCTGATTTAATCGGTGAGAATTATGTAGCATCTTATACGCTCAAAGTTTAAATCTCTAAAACGAAACTTAGCACTTTTTTAGATTAAGCTCTCCTTTTATGATTGAGTACATATATAAATCATCGAATTTACCACATGTGAATTCATAATGTCTCAATAATCCTTCTCTCTTAAACCCTTGCTTTTCTACTAGTTTTTGCGAAGGAAGATTAGCCGGTTCAATTAATGCTTCAATTCTTTCTAACTGAAAATGATTGTAGCCGTGTAGAATAACAGCTTCTAATGCTTCATTAGCTATCCCTTTTCCCCAGTACTCTTTACTTAATTCAAATCCAACTTCAGCTCTATAATGTTTGGGAAGCATATTCAGAAACCCACAACTTCCTATGATCTTACCAGAATCTTTTCGTGTAATACCCCATCTAATACCAGTACCTTTTTCATATATAGATTGATACCAGCCAATTTCATCCCTTACGTCATTGGTAGTTTGAAAAGGTTCTAACCCCATATGTTTCACAACATCTTTATCAGATAGATATTTAAGCATTTCATTAGCATCGTCTGGAGTTATTTCCCTTAATATTAATCTTTTTGTTTCAATTACAGGGAATTCTTTTTCCATTCTAGTTCCCTCCTTTCTAGTTTTAAATCTACCCAAAAATTTGGGCAGCAATTCCAAACAATGTTTGGTTACGTTTTGGCATCTCGGTTTACCCAACTTATCTAAAGTTTGGATTGAAGCTTAAGCGAGCTCATGAATCAACACTCCTAAATTTATAAAGGTACTTTTATAAGATAATTTAACTGCACACCTTAACTGAAAAAGTGTAGTCTTACATAATTCACAACCAAGTCTTGGGCAACTAAAAAAAATAACCAACCACATACGCCTAAACCAATCGATACAAACAAATGAATAGAATTTTGTAAGGCGATATAAACAATTATTAATAAAACAGCTGTTGCAGGGAATCCCCATAGTACCCCTAAAGCGAACTTGCTTAAAGTTGTATCTTGTTCCCCCTGGACATATAGCCATATTATGCTCAGTAAACTTACTAGAGGGAGAGCGGCTACTATCCCGCCATAGGAAGGGAATCTCCTTGAAATCTCAGTAACTCCAGCAATAACAATTGCTGAGACAATAATTTTCATGATCACATACATTGTCTAGCACGTTCACTTAAGATTTTTAAGGCCTGTTCTACCAACTTCTTTTCACTTTCATCCATTTGGTTCAGTACTTGTACCAATTTATCTTGATCGAGACTCGTGTTTCTATGCAATACTTCTTTTCCGAAATCAGTTAGACAAAGAATTACCTTCCGTTCATCCTGTGGGTCTCTCAACTTTTTTAAATAGTTTTTCTCACTCATTCTTTTCACATGCTCTGAAGCTGTGTTCTGTGAAATGTCTAGGTACGAAGCGATTTCTTTTACACCGATCCCTTCTTGTTTATCGACAAGTTGAAGAATACGTACGACTTGATGGGAAATCTGTTCTTTATGTTGATAATGCATATGAAAATAAATATCCGTCCAATATTCATTTAATAGATTCACTTTACCATTCATCATCTGACCCCCATTTAATGCTTTTCGTTATTATATCGTAGTATACGATATAAATAAAGATATACTTTTAGGGTGCTGCTCCAGTTTATGTTGCAATTTTAAAAAAGGCTTGTTTTAATAAAAGAGTATCAAAACAAGCCATAAATATATTTAATTGATTCAATAAATTCGTTTTTAAATCAAGTGTTCAATTGATTAGTCTCTTTAGACTTTTATATAAACATTATATTTTGATCGTTTCGTAGCTCACTAGCAGATTACAATTCATACAATGTCCTCAATTTACTCCCCTTTTTCAGGTTAAGCTCATCTTCAAATCGAGCATCAAATTTACCAGTCCATGTGTTCCAAACTCGTACGAAAACCGTGTTTTCCGTTCGGTCATGCATATGAAATTCGAGGCACACTGCTCGTAGGGTTTCTTTGAGTTCAACCGAAGTAATTTCTTCGATTAGTTTTTGTCCTTTTTCCACGATGAATTCATAGCCTGTTTCTTCTATCATCTGTTTAATTGTTGCGTCTTCTAGTTCGGTGATGTTCACCTGTTTAACATCTTTGTCAAAAGTGAAATCCTGAACGTATTCTTCCTCTTCCAATATACTTTGATCATAATCACGATTAAGTACTCCATGATGGAAAGGACTATACGTTAGTTCCACTTGTTCTTCCAGCGGATCATGCGCAAAGGTACCTTGTTGTAATTGCTCCACTCCACTATGTGTTAGTTGATAGGTAGATTCGATTCTCTCAACCATCTTACTGCGAATCATCAACTCTAGCATATGTTCAACAAAGATAGTTTCAACTGTCAGTAATTCGCTGATTTCACTAGGTCGCTTTACTTCTAACTTCGCCAAGATCTTTAAAATCATTTTCATCAGTACGTCCATTTGACTGCGAACGACCGTTTTCATCTGAATGTCAGCTTGCTGAATGGGAAAGATCCAACTCGCACTTCCAAGCACACGCAGATGTGATTGTTCGAGAAGCATGGCAGATACTTTCGATGTTGCTGCTATTATTCGTGAATCCTTACTCATACCTTCACTTCCTACCTACGCTACTTTCTAGCTGTTTCAATCCTTCGTGCTGTTTCACTACTTTCAGAACGTGACGGAACATTTCCTTCTGGGATTCCCCTTGAGCTCTTTTAGTGAACATGTCCACACTACCTACAATCATCAAAAGTTCACGTGCTCGTGATAAGGCCACGTTTAATCTTCGGTAATCTTTCAAGAAACCAATATTTCCGTCAGGTTGCTTGTGATTACGCACAAAACTCAAGACTATAACATCCATCTCCATCCCTTGGAACTTATCAACGGTACCTGTTCGACAATGCAGATGTGGAAGATCGAGTTCTTGACTTAGCATGCGGTTCACTCTCTTCACTTGCTCTCCGTAGAAACTGATTACACCCACTTTTTTCTTCATATGCTGTTCCAAACGACCTTCTTTTTTCGCAGTTGCCGTTGCCTCATTCAAGTCTAGTAACAATTCACGGATTTTTTTTAGCTCTGCTTCATTAAAGAAACTACGGCTATGCTGTTCCCGCTCCTCTAAGAAACCTTGCTCATTAGGTATGTCATACCAGACAATATGCTGCCCACGTTTAAACTGCTTGCCATCAAGCAAGTGGTCTCGATCCACATCAGAATTAGCTAGACCGCATGCCAAGCCATAATTTTTTTCACGGTAAAATGGATTAATCGTTTCCATGATATGCTCATGCATTCTGTATTGAATACGTAATGTCGATTTACTGTTCTCAGGTAAGTCTTTAAACAAACGTTCAAAGATAGATTCCTTCAAAATCGCTTTTAATTCTGCTTTCTCTTTTGAATCCTCTATATCTTCAAGCACTTCATCCATTGTGTCCTGCCCAACTAAAGGAGGTAGCTGATGATGATCCCCAACCAAAACAATTTTCTTCCCTTTTAACATTGGCAGCAACAGTTCTGGTGGAGTTGCTTTGGACACTTCATCAATAATGACAACATCAAAATCAGGGTATTGTGTGACGAAATCTTTACTAGCCGAAATCGAACATGTTACCCCAATGACGTTCGCATATTGAATGTACAATTTCTTAATTTCATCTAAATCGAAAGCGGTTGATTGTTCCAACAACTCTTTCCATTCCAGTCGAATATCGTTGGAAACAGCCAAGAATGTTTCATTTCTCTTCAACTCTTTTAGTTGTGAGAGCGTATCTTGATAAGCTGTTTCAGTCTGTTCCAGTAGCATCTCAACATTAACTGCGATAATTGCTTCAAGTTCAGGTACTTGGGCTTTCAACTCGTTTTTCTCATTAAACTTATCTTCTAGTTGTTGCTCTATCTCACGAATCGTAGCCTGCAGCTTATTGGTCTTTTCTGTCTGTCTCAACACGTCTTCTTTCAATCCTTGTTCAGTAAGAACTAACCCCTCAACGTAGCTCTCTTCTGTACCCATCTCAACAAGCAACCGTTGTTTCTCTGCCAGTCTATGCCTTAATTCGTTCACGGTCTCGTCGTCTCTACGAATGACCTTCTGACTTAAATCCGCAAGCAAGTTCTCCGCTTCACCAATCTCGACATTCAGTTTTTCTAAAAGAGAATTTATTGAAACAATTTCTTCACTTAGCTCTTTTAATCGCTTACTCATCGCTCGTTCTACAAATGCTTTCAATGCATCAAACCTGTTTATGATATCTTTCTTTAATTCGACTTGGCTCCGAATAGCGGCGTCTCTTGCATTTTTAACATGCATCATCTTTTCGTAATAGGAGGAAAGTGTTTGAAGACTCACTGGACTTAGTGTTTTAGAAAGATGTATTTTTTTCACATACTCCCGGAATCCATTCACTAGCTTCGTTACATTAGGATCAAACATATCCAATCGATCTTTTAATGAACCCATCTCGATTTTCTTCTCCAACATGTTCATATCATACTGATGAGCTTTTAACTTCTCCACTGCATAGTCAATGGCCTTCTTCAGTGTCTCATCTACTTCTGGCGCACCATTTAATGCTTGTTTCAATCGCTCATGTTGATTAGCTAATTGGCTAATCAATGCCATCACTTCATCGGAATAAGCCCACGATTCATGCCCCATCAAATCTCTTAAATCCGCTAGTTTTTTAGTAGTTTCAATTTGACCATACCCGTTCTGCATCATCACTTGTTTATAGCGACTCTTTTTGAGTGTACTTGCTTGCACGTCCCGCTCTTGTTTATTCCGCACAAGAGATGTTTCAGCATCGATGTAAGTCACTTGATTGTCGAGTTCGTCTATTTCCAATTGAATCTTTGATTGCTCTACGGAGAATTTGTCTGTCCCCATGAAAAGTTTCACTTGTTCTTGTGCCTGTTCATATTGTCGGTTCACATTTACCAAACGTTCTTGATTCGTTTCAAGCTGAACCACTAAATTCTCTTTTTCTTTAGTCGTCTCTTCAATACGCAACTGAAGTTCATCTATTTTAAGCTCTAGATCATCAAGCTGAACCTGGGCTTCTTTCTTTTCACTTACCTTTAACTCCAAGCCCTTTTTCTCAGCTTCAAGCCCTTGGATTGTTTCTTCCGTTTTTTGAATATTAGCCTGAATAGCCGTTCCGTTTTTTTGAAACTGATTCACATGAGTTTGAATCGAGGAAAGCGTCTGCTCTTTCCAGTACAGAGCCACTTGTTCCTCAACAAAGCGTTGGCCTTCTTCCTCGATGCTTTCACTTCGACCTATTCGTAAAATCCGAATTTCTTTATCCGTCATCAATTTGCCTAGTGCATTGTCTACCGCTAAATTGGATTGTGACGCAACAAGTGTTTTTAACCCCATCTTCGCATTTTGATAGCAAATCTCCGTAATAACAGTTGTCTTCCCTGTTCCAGGAGGACCTTGAATGACATACAAATCTTGAGCGCCAATGGCACCTTCTACCGCTTGCCGTTGAAAATCGTTCAAGTTTTGCTTAAATTCTAGCCCTGAAGGAACCTTGCTTTTTCGAATCAATGGACGGTCTTCAAACAGTAGCTTTTCTAAGTTTGGGTTAACGGCCCATCCATTCTCAAGCCGCTTAAACCCTTCCTTCAGGCGATTGATTTGTGCCATTTCTGCTACATTATCGAATGCTAATTTCCCGCCAACAGGAACTTTCCACTTGCCTTCTCGTGCTTGTTCCTGCAAATTTCGATCCAACTCAACATCGATCACTCGCTTACCCATTTGTACCTGCACAACTTTACCTAAGCTTTGGTTCGACTGCGCAATCCGTACCGCGGACTTTCCGTAAAACTTATCAAATCCATTTGGTAACTTCTGCAATTCAAAGGTCACTTTACGGAAGTCTTGACTCATCCGTGCACTACGCACCGCAATCTCCAGTTTATCTACGTCTGCATTTCTTTCCATCACACGTAAATACGCTTCCCAGCCGGTAATGCGTTTCTTCACATACTCCGAACGCTCCGACGCAATTGGAAGTGACTGTATAATGCTATATAAATCAAGCGTAACTTCAGGTGACACAAGACCTTTATGGTCAAACGACATCCGCATACGCTTATGACGGTTATTTCCTAAATGGAGGCGCTTCTTCGTTACATAGTAATGAACCACTTCAAGACCCTGCCCCGTCCACTCACACTCCATTACCTGTGTACCTTGTCCTTTGTTTTCTTCACCTGACTCAGGCTCCGCAAACAAATTCACACGCCGTTGACTCATCGCTCCATCAGAAAGCCTTTCCATATGGACATCAAAAACGGGTGACGACTGTAACAATCGATACAACTCTTCCAAAACTTTAGACTTATTTCGCTTTAAACGGTTATCCACCGATAAATTACAACGCATCACATCAACTTGCTTTTCCACACTCACTGTTACACTCACCTCTACCACTACAAAACATATCTTCTTATTATAAAGGAAAACCACCCTCAAATCGATGTCACATCTTGAAATCATATGTAGGTTTTGGGAAATAAAAGAATTGACTGGCTCCGAACGTAGACAAAAGCGGCTGAAGATGCAATTTCAGCCGCCATTTGTACTGCTTATTTGGTTTTTCATACACCATTCATTTTAAATTAGGTACGAAATATCCTACTCTTAACGTATAATTCCTCTTCCTTCATTAAAATTCCAAGTAACATTTCATCCTCTAAAGCACCGAGAATAAGTTTTCCTTTTTCAATAAACTCTTGGCCTTCTAAACCTAAACACTCTAAGGAGATTCCTTTCCGGATATAACAAGTTGCAAGTTGTTTGAAAGTGGAATTTAATTTACAGATATTTATTAAAGAATCAAGAGTCTTTAATGCATCATGAAATTTCTCGCTTTTTATTAATAATAAGGCAATATTTAATTTCATATTAATTTCTAACTTATATATATCTTGAAAACCTTTATATTTCCTAAGATTTTTCATGGCAATATAAGAAATATCTAAAGCAGTATCAACAGGGAAAAGGAAAAGAATTGAATTTATTAATTGAATTTCTTTTATATACCATCCATCATACTTAGAGAGACGATTCCAAATATTCTCAACCTTTAATCGTATTAAATGCATGTCCTTTGCTTCAATGAGGAGCAGTAAAGCTTCACATATACTTTTTATATCTTGCAACAAAATGTCATCTTGTTCTATTAAAACGGCAGCAATACTATCCATTAGTTCATTCAATGCATCTGGATTATTATAAGTCATTTTGAAAAATCGATTGCAGAGCTCTTCCTTTTTACTATATTCATAACCATTTTTTATGTAATTAAATTCTTCATGTGTAATATCTATCTTTTCTAATAAGGAAATATACGAGCTATACATAATGTCCATTTTATTAAGCTCAAATTTAGAATATGCACTTTGAGTCAAAATATCTTTAGATAAGTATTGTTGAGAGTAGCCTTTATTTTCACGTATTTTTTTAAAATATGTACCAATTCTATTCACCAAGACACTCCCACTCCCCATAGGTAGTCATATACGACTCATCTGTTAATACTAACATATTCTAGGATAAATTTATATTTATTAGGAGAGGGGGGATAAAATGTTAGAAATCATACAAATACTTTTAGACGCATGGTTTATTGGTGGAGGTTGAATAGTATATTTTGGCTTTCTATCGCTCTTTTAAGTCCAATAGTCTTTGAAATTATACTCTAGGAGGAGTTCAATATGAAAAAGAAAATAGCTACATTACTGGTTGTTACCCTCTTTTCCCTTCAGTTCCTAGTTCCTGTTAGTGCAGCAGGAAAAGACATACCTACAACTAAAATCGACAGTGTTAGTACAAAAACTTATATAGACAAGTCAGGTCAGAGGGTATTAGAAAAAATATCTAAAAACAAACATGGTGATATAATTGAAGTCTCTGTAGAAAAAGGAGAATATGCAACTCAAGTAAACACGGGTGACTTTTCTACTCAAGCTGTTGTGTATTATGCAGCCTCTCGAAGTTCAGTTACTTCAAGATTAGAATTCGGTTGGGCTCAGCTTAGAATCTATGCTAATGGATTCTCTGATTCGTATACAAGTAGTGCAAAAAGCTCAAGAAAGACAATTGATAAAATAAGTGTAAATACTACTCTTATGATGAATGGATCAGTAGAAAGTCAGGATTCAGATAATAGAACAAATTCTTCATTTGCAAATACATCTGCAGCTCAACAAAGCTGGATGATTCCTACCGCTCCACAATATTCGCGTAGTAGTCACGCATATCATCATTCTGGGGCAAATAGTGTATATCACAGTACGGAAGCTAAACGATAATAAAGTTCAGATATAACATCATCATATGCTAAATATTCTTATTATCAAATATTGTGTGTGGAAGCCTTTAGAGGCTTTCATACACTATGAGGTGATCTATATGAAAAAAATGATAGGTTCAATAATTCTCGCCTTGCTCCTATTAAGTGGATGCTCGGAAGACGAGCCTAAAGAAAACACGTACCAGTCTCATGAACAACCTATGGCAGAATTCGAAGAAGTTTATACACTAGGCCTTTACGAAGAAGATGCTTTTGAAAATGAACGTACGTTTAAAATTAATCAAGATTCTTTTAGAAAGAGCGTTGTTTTAGGCAATAAAACAAGCAAAGATAGTTCATTTATACTTCTGGTTTTTAATCATGGTGAGCAAGTGGATTTTAAGTTGCCAGATGGCAAAATATATAGCAATCATAGTTTCGATATCGAGTCAGGGGAATACATGGATCTAGAAGTTTCTTTAGTTGACCTTGAAGACGGCTTTCATTCTATTACATATATTCTTATGCAAAACCCTGGAAAATTACCCTCTGATTATGAAACAGCAGTGGCTTTAGCAGATGTCTATTCGATACGAATCAATTTATTTAAAAACATTGATAACATACCGGAAGATAGACCAGCATTGTTCACAGAAGCTTTAATAAGTGAAGAGAGAAGAGTTCATGGCGTTTTTCTAGGTAAAAGAGATCAGTTGTATGACGCCTTGTTTAAAGAAGAAGTGGCTGATAGCGGATTTCCTTACACTCTATTATATGGAAATTCTAATTCGAAGCCTTTAGATTTTTATATCGTGGGATTATTAAACTTTAAGCAAACTCCACTTGGAAACCATTCGTATATCTATGACACGCTCGAGCCTGGTGAGGAAAAATCATTTCCAATAGAATTTAATGGAACATTAAAAGAAATAAACAATTCATTTCAAGTTCTAATGATTCCAACTCCATTCACTCCTGTAACCCAACAAAACCCTTTTCTTTTACAAGATCCTCTAGCCAGCAATAGAATGCTGTTATTGAAAAAGTAGAAGCTGCGCAGTTGTTCTTCCAGTTATATATATACAAAAAAGCTTTTAGACTGAATGAATCAGCTCAAAAGCTTTTTTGTATTTTCTGAAAAAAGTGAATTCCTTTAAACCCCCAAAAATTCTCCAGGTGTGGGGCATTTATTAATTTTTATTAGCCAACTCATTAAAATCTATGAAAATAGAACGATATTATATAGT
>JBFELW010000021.1:0-12015 GCA_041551995.1 Paenisporosarcina sp. | reverse complement strand
GTCTTTCAATCAGAAAACGAAAAAGAGTGAGTCATCTTTAAAAAGACGACGCACTCTTTTTTAATTTGGGTTGTTAATATTAATATAAGAAAACAAAGCCTACACTTTTTATGTGTAAGCTTTGTTTTTTAAATTTTTAACGTAGTATAGTCAACTGTTGTTTGCCTTTTTCCTTCAATGCATCGAGTCACGTATTGCGAGTCATCGTTAACAGCCAAGAAGAAAACTTTCCTTTATCTTCTGTATAGGTGCATGTTCTTTCCATAATTTAATAAAAACTTCTTGTACAGTATCTTCAGCTATTTGAGCACTTTGTGTCATTCGAATACGCGAATGAGTACAACAGACGTTCGTAACGATTGTATATTTCTTCGAGTGCAGATTGATCTTTTGAGATAGAGATTATAAAGTTGGAAATCTGTGAGTTTTTCCATAATGACCTCCTTCTGCACAATGACGTTTAATTCCATCATACAGAAGCCGTAAAGTGTGTACAACTTCCTTACATATAGATAACGATTGAATTGAGAAAACCAATCACTTGTAGGGGGGCTTTCTTTTACCTTTGCCTATATTGGGACAGCATCAATTAGATAGTTTAAAACAACTTCCAATTGACTACTCTTCTAATAGGTTCAAGAAGCTTCTAATCTTACTAAATTGATGTGCATAAATCTTCTCACGAGTTTTAACGTTATTCAGTAGAATGGGGTTGAAAATATCAACCCCTTAAAAGAAACACAAAGCTATTTTTCACAAGTCCAAATATGTATGGAGGAAGCTAGCATGGAAAAAAAAGAAAAGAACATCTCAAGACGTGACTTTTTGAAAACATCTGGTGTGGCAACAGGTGCGTTAATTGGAGGTGGGTTAATTGGAGGGCTAGTTGGCTATTCGATAAAAAAACCTGATACAGATACAAAAAACACTACGGGAACTGATCCACACGACCAACAAATGCACAAAGGATGGCAATTTTTCAGGAATAATCGAGAGTTTGAAATTATATCAAATGCAACGGAACGTATCTTCCCTAAGGATGATCTTGGTCCAGGCGCTATCGAACTTGGTGTTCCATTCTTCATTGACAATCAATTAGCAGGACAATACGGAAGTAACTCTAAAGAATACATGCAGGGTCCTTTTGCGGTAGGTGCACGAACGCAAGGTTATCAAAGTCGTTTAACAAGAGCCGAAATCTTCAGACAAGGTATTGAAAAACTAGAAACAGAGGCTAAGGCCAAATTCGATAAAGGTTTTTCAGATATTGAAGGTGACCAAATGGACGAAGTGTTAACAGCTTTTCAAAAAGACGAGGTTCCTATGGCTGGTGTGCCATCAGAATTCTTCTTCCGCCTACTTAGAAAAATCACTTTAGAGGGTGCCTATTCTGATCCTATTTATGGTGGGAATCAAAATATGGGGGGCTGGAAGATGAAAGGTTTCCCAGGTCATCAAATGGCCTACACCAATGTAATTGAAAGTGAAGAGTTTCAGAAAATCGCACCGAATTCATTAGGCGGAAGTTACTAAGTTAGGAGGACTTTAAGTGGTTAAAACATTACCCAAAGTAGACGTAGTTACAGTTGGAGTGGGTTGGACGGGTGGTATTATTGCAGCGGAATGTGCGAAAGCCGGATTAAAAGTGGTAGGTCTAGAAAGAGGTCAGCAACGAAGTACAGAAGATTATTTGCGAATTCATGATGAGTATCGTTATGCAGTTCGATATGAATTAATGCAAAACTTATCAAGAGAGACGATTACAATAAGAAATAATCGAAATATGCCTGCGTTACCCATGCGACAATTAGGTTCCTTTTTACTCGGAGAGGGGTTAGGGGGTTCAGGAACCCATTGGAATGGTCATACATGGAGGTTTTATCCATACGATTTCCAAATAAAAACCATGACAGATAAAAAGTACGGGCCGAATAAATTACCAAAGGAGTATTTACTTCAAGACTGGGGCCTTACGTATGATGAACTAGAACCTTATTTTTACACATTTGAACAAACAATCGGACTCTCTGGCGAGGACAATAATCCATTTCTAAAGCGTAAAGATTCTTTTCCTACACCACCGATGAAAAAGACACCGATTTTGAAAAAGTTTGAGAATGCTACACAGAAATTGGGCTATACACCAATCATGTTACCATCGGCTAATTTATCTGAAGCATACGAGAATCCAGATGGAGAAACGATAAATGCCTGTCAATACTGTGGGTTTTGTGAACGTTTCGGTTGTGAATACGGGGCGAAATCTTCACCTGAAGTAACTGTTGTTCCAACGGCGATGAAGACAGGTAATTTTGAAGCGCGATTCAATGCCAACGTAGTTGAAGTGATAAAAAAGGGGAATAAGGTCACTGGTGTAAGATACTTGGATACACTCTCTGGAGAAGAATTTATTCAGCTTGCTGAAGCGGTCGTTTTAACAAGTTATGTCATGAATAACGCGAAGCTATTAATGGTATCGAATATTGGTGAACAGTATGATCCTGCCACAGGTCGAGGCACACTTGGAAGAAGCTATTGCTATCAAATCCTGCCAGGGGCAGCAGGTTTCTTCGATGAACAGATGAATACTTTTATGGGAGCAGGAGCTCTTGGTATGACCATTGATGATTTTAATGCGGATAACTTTGATCACAGCGAATTAGACTTTATTCACGGGGGTAGTCTATCAATTACACAAACAGGAGCGAGACCTATTGAGTCCAATCCGATTCAACGTGATACTCCAACTTGGGGAGCGGAATTTAAAAAAGCTTCTATATATAATTACACGCGTACATTAAGTATTGGTGCACAAGGTGCATCAATAGCTCATAAAGAAAATTACCTTTCATTGGATAGCAACTATAAGGATGCATACGGAGTACCTCTCCTTCAAATGACTTATAATTTCACGGATCAAGATCGCGCATTGCACACATATATTTCAAAGAAAGCAACTGATATTATGCAAGAAATGGGTGCGAAGACGGTTGAAGGTCGATCTCCCATTACAGATTATGACATTGTCAGTTACCAAACCACTCATAATACGGGCGGTACTGTGATGGGTGAAAGTCCAGAGAATAGTGTTGTGAACACGTATTTACAACATTGGGATGCGGAGAATTTATTTGTTGTTGGGGCTGGGAACTTTGCTCATAATGGCGGATATAATCCCACCGGAACAGTAGGAGCTCTAGCTTATCGATGTGCAGAGGGTGTTATCAACTATAGTAAATCAGGTGGTTCACTCGTTTAATAAAGGAGGAAATTACAATGGGCGGTTTTGGTAGCATTGGAGTACCAGGGTTAATCATTATTTTAGTTATTGTACTTATTTTATTCGGACCAAAAAAATTACCGGAAATCGGTTCGGCGGTAGGGAAAACATTTTCTGAATTCAAAAAATCGACAAAGGGACTTATAGATGAAGATGATGAACCAGTGAAAAAAGTAGAGAAGAAGTCAGAAATCACATAGAAGGTGCAACAGATGGACCCTTATGAATTTCAAAATAGAAAAATATTGAGTCCTTTGGACAAATCTCCAGTTGTAGAAGAGAATAAGGATGTAGTTTTGGAATCAGTAGAACCTAATCTAGACGGAACGTTAGTTGATCACTTGTCAGATTTGCGTAAACAAATCATCAAGAGTATAGCTGTTTTCCTGGCTTTCTTTATTGCTGTATTCTCAACAATCAATCTATGGTTTCCATATGTAACGAGAGGAAATAATTTAATTGTTTTAGGACCTCTTGAAGTTGTAAAATTTTATATGTCCATATCGACTACAATCTCACTTGGCTTGTCACTCCCATTTTTATTTCATTTTATCTGGCAATTTGTAAAACCAGGATTAAATACAAAAGAAAGTCGATTTATTGGTTTGTATTCACCGTTAATGCTCATACTTTTTATTGTAGGAATTGCTTTTGGATATTATGTAGTGAATCCTTTAAGTTATCAATTTTTAATCAATATCGGTGAAGTCAATTTTAACGTGATGGTTTCAGCAGGAGAATACATTCATTTCTTACTTATGACAACAGTCCCGCTAGGACTTCTTTTTCAACTCCCGATTATCGCTATGTTTTTATCAGCCATTGGAATTTTGACATCAGACACGATGAAAAGTGTTCGTAAATGGTCGTATATCGTATTAGGTGTCTTGTCAGCCCTTATTACACCTCCCGATTTCATCAGTCAGCTACTTGTTTTGATTCCATTGGTTCTGCTGTATGAAATCAGTATCTTAATTGTCACGAAGCTAGAAAAAAGACAACTCTTAACCGAAGAACAATCCATCTCTCATGAATAAGGAGGGATGGATTTTTTTGTGGAGTGATGCGTTCTTTGTTGTATAAAGGGTGTGCTTAGTGCTTAGTCGTAATTTTTGTGGTGATTGTCGTAATTTTGGAAAGGTTAGTTGTAAAAAATGAAGGTTTTATTATAAAAAGGACTCCATAGAGTAAATAAATGAAGCCGAAATGAATATTTCCTCAAAAATGTAGTGACATTTTATCCCTCTTTCTGTAATATCAATTATTAAAACATAGTAGGAGTTAGGATAAGATGAATTTTAAATTATTTACACAAGCTACAGAATTTGAAGGAATAGCAAAACCTTTTTTGTTGGAAAATGAAGATTTGTACAGTTTGTTTTTTGGCGTTCTGCAAGGAATTAAGGCAGGGCGTTATGAAGACCCGATCATGGTGACGATTGAAGAGGGAAGAAAACCAGTTGCGCTTTTTCAAATGACACCGCCGCATCCACTCAATATCGTACTTATAGATGAGACAAAACAAGATGCTATTCTTACCTTAGCTGTAGCAGAGTTTTTAAAAAGGGATATACATATTCCAGCTGTTGTTGGACTAAAATCAATTGTCTTTGCTTTTGCAGAGAAATGGAATGAATTAAAACAATGTGATACAAAAATTCTAATGGATCAAGGCCTATATCGATTGGATGAAGTAGACGTAATGCTTGAAAGTAGTCCAGGCATTTGGCGCTATGCAAGAACAGACGAAGCGCCCCTAATTGAGAAATGGTACCATGGATTCAACAAAGATGTAGGTCTTCCAAAGTCTGAAGACCATGAAATTCAAAAGAAAGTGGCTCAATTTTTAGAAGGACAAGAAGTCTTCTTTTGGGAAAATAATGGGAAAGTTGTATCTATGATGAAGAAAGCCCGTCCATCTGACCATGGGGTAACTGTCTCATTTGTTTATACCCCACCGGAAGAAAGAGGAAAAGGTTACGCCAGAACGATGGTTGCAGCTTGTAGTCAAGAATTATTGAAGTCGTACGATTTCTGTGTTTTATACACGGATATGTTAAACCCCACTTCTAATAAGATTTATCAAGAAGTGGGTTATCAGAAAATTGCCGATTCGGTTCACATTGAATTTGTAGAAAATGAATGATTTAAGAGATAATCACAAAATAGTTCTTAAAAGAAGATGCATTCGCAACGAGAACTAAAATGGAAGATACTGTGTGTCGTCTAAAAAGAATATGCTATAATAAATGTAATAAGTTTGAAGGGATGATGGGTGAACAATGAATAACTAATTTTATTTCTTAGCAAATAAATAATTTTGCGAAATCGGAAATAGGATTGGTCTGCCCATTTTTCACTACCATCACTTATTCTCTTTTAAACAAAGGTTTATTTAAATTATGTTGTTGATCAAGGACTTACATTTAGAATTACGACTTCTACGAAAAACGACTAGAAAGACTTCAAAGTTACGACTTAGAGGACTTCCCAGTTGGCACGTAGATATGAACATTCTCCTTACCTTTTACCCGAATCAATAACATATGCCTTAAAAAAGAGATTCTTATTTGGTCTATTGACTAGGATAAGAATAGGTATCACTTCTGATGCCATTATGTGTTTATTTACTATGGGCTATTTCAATCCTTCCGATTATTCTCGGAGGGATTTTTTTGTCTCTCCGAATAGGGGGAATAAATATGACGATATTAGGAAAAATTCAACAGATTTCAATAGAATACGGAGATCAATCCATTATTCAACAAGTATCGCTTGATATTACAAAAGGAAGTTGTATTGGTATTGTGGGTAAAAATGGGGAGGGGAAGTCAACATTATTATCATTACTTGCGGGTGAGTTGGAAGCAAGTAAAGGCTCTATCCTATGGTTTGGTGGTCATCCTACGATTTATTACTGTAAACAAAATGAACATTTGGATGAAGAAATAGATATAAAGCAGATGGAAAATAATTTTCCGCAAAAATGGCATGTTCCGAAAAATCGTGCATATTCAGTAATGAGTGGTGGAGAAAAAATGAAAAAGAGATTGTCCCAAGCTTTTTCGAGTCATGTCCATTTACTGCTTCTAGACGAACCGACAAACCATTTAGATCATCAAAGCTTAAAAGAATTGGTCAAACTTATACAACAATTTAAGGGGACTGTTCTAATCGTTTCACATAACCGAGACTTTTTAGATCAAGTTGCGACTGGTATTTGGGAAATAGAAAACCAAAAGGTTACCCCATATACCGGGAATTACAGTGCATATCGGTTGGAAAAGGAAGACCGAAGAAAGGTGCAGTCCAGACTGTTTGATGCACAACAGAAAAAGATAGCTAGAGTAGAAGAACAGATTGCTTCACTACAGAATTGGTCGTCGAAAGCACATGCAGATTCAACAAAAAAAGAGGGAGCCAAAGAGTATTTTCGAGTAAAGGCGAAGAAAAAGGACATACAGATCCGCTCGAAAAGAAAACGTCTTGAAGGTGAACTTGCGAAAGGCAAAGTCGAACAGCCAGTTGAAGAGAAAGATGTTACTTTTTCAATTGAAGGAAATCGTAAACAAGGTCACCGAGTAATAGAATCTAAAAGTGTCTCAAAAATGTTTGGAGAGGAAATACTGTGGAAGAATGCATCCTTTACCATACAACGGGGTGAGAAAGTAGCGGTTATCGGTCAAAATGGAAGTGGAAAATCTACTTGGCTTCGTATGGTAATGGGAGAAGAACCGTTTGAGGGAGATCTTTGGAGAA
Organism: Paenisporosarcina sp.; assembly: GCA_041551995.1. GTDB lineage: Bacteria > Bacillota > Bacilli > Bacillales_A > Planococcaceae > Paenisporosarcina. The sequence continues at coordinate 4,976 of JBFELW010000021.1, read as the reverse complement.
CCAATGCCATGAATATTGGGTATTTACAACAAACAGTGGACGATTTACCGGATAATTTGACACCCGCAGACTGGTTCGTAACAGAAGATTTTGAAACCCAAGGACAAATTCGCACATTGATGACGAACTTAGGATTCGGTAGAAAACATTGGGGATTACCAATTGGCTTAATGAGCATGGGAGAACGATTGAAATTAAAACTGATGGCATTCATGATTGAGCAGAAAGATTTGTTGATATTGGATGAACCAACGAATCATTTAGACTTGCCCTCCATTGAACAATTGGAGAATACACTGGTAGATTACCCAGGAACGTTGCTCATCGCAACACATGATTCTCAGCTTCTGGAGAATCTCTGCACGAAAGTCCTTTTATTTGAAAATAAAAGAATGAAGAAAATAGAGATGAGCTATAGGGAATGGATTCATCATGAAATCGAATCAAAAGAGAAACAAGAACTCATGCGGCTTGAAACAGAGAGCAAGCCATTCTCGGAGAATTGAGTTTTATGCAAGCGAAGGATGAACGGTACCACCAACTTGATCGAAACTTTAAAGAATTGACCCAACAGATTCAAGCATTTAAAAAATAAGAATATTCCTCCCAGGTTATTCGGGAGGAACATTCATTTTTGAAAAAGTTTAGGTATTCATGCATACTTATTTGTAAGTAGGGTAATAGAAAAAACATGTACATACATACATATGAGCTGAAAAAGGGGCCGAGGCTGTGATTCGATTCGATCAAGTGACCAAACGATTTACAGATGGTACGGAAGCACTAAAAGATGTATCAGTAACGATTCCTACGGGGAAATTAACCGCAATTATTGGACCAAGTGGTTGTGGGAAAACAACATTGATGAAAATGATTAATCGATTAGAATTACCAACTGCTGGCGATGTTTTGATTGATGAAGAATCAATAAAAGATCGTGACGTGGTGGAGCTTAGAAGGTCAATAGGATATGTCATTCAACGAATCGGTTTGTTGCCACATATGACGATTGAAAAAAACGCATCACTTGTACCCAAGTTAAAGGGATGGACTGAAGAAAAAACACAGACACGTGTAAGAGAGTTAATGAGTACAGTTGGTCTTGAACCGGATATATACTTATCACGGTATCCATTGGAGTTAAGCGGTGGTCAACAACAACGTGTGGGTGTAGTTCGTGCACTTGCTAGCGATCCAAACATTGTATTGATGGACGAACCTTTTAGTGCATTGGATCCAATTAGTCGGGAGCAATTACAAAATGAGTTAAAAGATCTACAACAACGTATTCATAAGACCATTGTGTTTGTTACACATGATATGGATGAAGCACTCAAAATAGCAGATATGATCATTGTCATGCGAGAAGGGCAAATTGAACAAATTGGTTCGCCTCAAGATCTAATCAATTCTCCCATATCTGACTTTGTTCGAGATTTTATTGGCCAAGAACGGATTAATCAAAAACGTTCATTTGCGCAACAAAAACTTCATGAGCTTTCCTTATACTTTACTCAACCTAAAACAAACACCACTAGTGAAAAAATTTCCTCTGATGAAAATGTAGAATTAGCCATATCTATGTTAGAGAAGCCTAATATAAGTGCTCTAGCCGTCTATCAAGGTGAAGAACTCATGGGATATATAGATCAATCCTCCATTTTGAAAGCTGTCATTGCACGGGAAGAAGGTGACACTTCAAATGGATAAATTTATCGAGACGGTTCAAAGTCGGTCGGATTTGATACAACAGGCTTTTTTAGAACATATCTATTTATCCTTTGTTGCACTGGCTATAGGGATTGCTATTGCATTGCCTCTAGGTATCCTAATTGCACGCTATCGTAAATATGCGGAGCCTGTCATAGGTGTTACTGCTGTGTTTCAAACGATTCCTAGTTTAGCATTATTTGGATTTTTGGTTCCTATAATGGGTATTGGTTCAAATACAGCTCTTATTGCACTAATTATTTACGCATTACTACCTATATTAAGAAATACCTACACTGGAATTACTAGCGTTGATAACTCAATAATTGAAGCCGGTCGTGGAATGGGAATGACTCGAACTCAAATATTAAAAGAAATTGAATTTCCGCTAGCACTGCCATTTATCATGGCTGGTATCCGTACTGCAACAGTATTAACCGTAGGAATTGCGACCCTAGCGACATTCGTAGGTGCTGGTGGGTTAGGCGATGTAATCTACCGTGGATTACAGTCTTATAATAATGCACTCGTCTTAGCAGGGGCTTTACCAGTAGCACTCCTAGCCATCACATTTGATTTCTTCCTTAAGTGGATTGAAAAGGCAGCTACACCTAAAGGAATGAAAAGCTAGGGTATTGTTAGGGGTTTAGACACAATAGAAAAAATATTTTAGAGGAGGAAATTAGATGAAAAAGAGAATAATTGGATTAGCTTTATTTGCTTCAATAGTGCTTGCTGGGTGTGGGGATTCTAGTAATGGAGATGCGAGTGACCCTATCATTGTTGCGGGCAAACCATGGACAGAGCAGTTCATTTTACCTCATATTTTAGGTCAATTTATCGAAGCGAACACAGATTATACGGTTGAATATGAAGAAGGTTTAGGTGAGGTTGCTATCCTAACCCCGGCAATAGAAAATGGGGATATTGATGTGTATGTGGAATACACGGGAACTGGATTACAATCGGTTTTAGGAGAAGAACTTGAGCAAGGTGAAAGTTCTGAGAAAGTGTTGGAAAGAGTTCGTTCAGGTTATGAAGAAAAATTTGGTGTGACTTGGCTTAAACCCCTTGGTTTTGAAAATACGTACACGTTAGCGTACAAAAAAGATCAGCCTTACAATGCAACAACTTATTCTGATTTAGTAGAAGCTTCGAAAAGTGAAGCGATGGTATTCGGTGCACCTCATGCTTTTTATGAACGTCCAGGTGACGGCTATGATGCAATGGTGGAGGTATATCCTTTCAACTTCAAAGATAAAAAGAGTTTAGATCCAAACGTTATGTATGAAGCGGTTAAAAAGGGTGATGTAGATGTCATTCCAGCGTTTACAACGGATGGTCGTATCGAGCGATTTGACTTAGCTATTACAGAAGATGACTTAGGTTTCTTCCCTAAATACGATGCTGCACCTATTGTTCGTCAAGAGACATTAGAGAAGTATCCTGAACTTGAGGAAGCCTTAAATGGATTAGCAGGTAAGATTTCAGTTGAAGATATGCAGAAAATGAATGCGCGTGTAGATATTGATGGAGAAAAAGCTGAAGACGTTGCGCGAGATTTCTTAATTGAAAAAGGGTTAATTAAAGAATAAATATGATACAGGGGCTGCTTAGGCAGCCTCTTTTCTTTGGCTTAAAAGAAGGAATTGTATTGAAAACGCAAACCAAGCGGGAGAAAATACCGTGTTGTTGTAAGCACCATGCTCCACCTATATAAGTAAAAGGTTTTGCCTTAACCCCATCTTTTCGGGCTAAAGCAAAACCTTTTTCATCCAGCTTTACTTTTGTTGCATAAAACGCCATAAAACATCGGACCATATTTTATATCCATGATCATTTGGATGAATCCCATCTTTTAACGTAGAGGGCAGCGTGATATTCTGTGCGTTCATTTGATAGAGCATAGTACTATGTGTATCGAAATAAGCCCAGCCTTTATTTTGAATATAATTCGCTGTTTCATCCACATACTCAGTGAAGGTAAGGTCAAGTTGGTTAAGTGGAGGACCGAATTTATTCTCCGTACACGGATTTGGTGACAGGAATAAAATCCGTGTATCTGGCAATGCGGTAGTGTATTGTTCGTACAAAGAATCTAAAGAAGCAAATGTATCTTCAAGAGAAACATTCTGGATATGATTATTGATGACAGAAGTCTCGATGAATAAAACATCAGGTTGCTCCTTCAAAATAGGGTTCATTACATGATCCTCTAGTAATCCAATCGATGTATAACCAGAATATCCATGGTTGGATATTTGAAGATCTTTTAAAGAAGGATGCAAAGCACGTAAATTTTGCTGTATTCGTCCGCGCCACGTTTTCGAAGGGTGGCTTGAACCCGACCCTTTCGTTACGCTGCTTCCGGTAACCGCCATTTTCACTTCTCCGGATATCATTGATCGGAAGATTAGATAATCAATGACTGTTTGATCGGGGTTGAATATTGGATTATACATCTTGATGTCCGTTTCGTTTGCACTTACTTGGTCTTGATTTGTATCCGTTCTCGTATAAAAGAACAGGAGTGCGCCAGTAGCTACCCAAAGTACCCACTTCCATTTTGTCATTTCGCTTTCGCTCCTTGCATGGTTTGTTTATTTACTATAATAGGCAATAGGAAATTGGAAATGATTATTTAATACTAGGAATTGGATATTTTAATGCATTCTTTTTCATTTTTTCATGTGCAGCTTGAATTAAATCTTCTCCAAGCACCTCTGAAAATTGTAATAAGTAAATAAATACATCAGCCATTTCATCAACGATTGCTTGTTTATCATGTGCAAGAGCTTCTTCACCTGAACGCCACTGGAAACATTCGAGCAGTTCGCTTGCTTCAAGTGATATCGAAATTGCTAAGTTCCTTGCATCATGATTTCCGCCCCAGCCTCGATCATCATTAAAATCTTTTATTTCTTTTATTAAACTGTTCATATTCAGTATTCTCCTTTTATATAAAAATTATTTCATCATCTTTCAGTATAATAAAAAGAGGGGGGTTAAACATGAATTTTCAAGCAGTATCAAAATCTTTTTTTAATGAACCTACAATTGAATTAGCTAAGAAGTTACTTGGACAGTATCTCGTCCATAAGCATCCTAATGGATTAATTGTAGTGAAAATAATAGAAACAGAGGCTTATCTGGGTGCTGATGATCGAGCTGCTCATAGTTTTGGAAATCGTCGAACGAAACGGACGGAAATTATGTTTGGTGAACCAGGACTCGTATACACCTATCAAATGCACACACACACATTG
>JBFELW010000020.1:0-12569 GCA_041551995.1 Paenisporosarcina sp. | reverse complement strand
GCATAAGAATTAAGCGATGGTCTTTTTACCGAGTATGCCGCCTAGCCGTCTTAAGAGTTTCTTTTTTAGACGTTTCAACATGGCAAATCACTCCCTATACCTCATTATACGATTTTTTGCAAGTATTGTAAAGGATGTCCGTTAAACAAGCACTTTATGCATAAGAAAGGAAGATTCATATGAATAAAATATTATTTTTTGATATTGATGGAACACTGTATGATTCTAATAAAAAAATACCTCAAAAAACAAGAGATGCGATCTTTAAAGCTAGAGAGAATGGACATTCAATTTTCATTGCAACTGGACGAGCACCATTCATGATTCGAGAAGTGTTAGAAGAGTTAGAAATTGACTCATATATTTGTTTTAACGGACAATATATTGTTTATGAGAATGAAGTGATTTATGACGCAGTAATAGATTCTAAAGCACTTGAAGATGTAACGGAGTTGGCCAACCGATACGGTCATCCACTCGTTTATATGAATGCGCATAAAATGATAGCATCGATTCCTTATCATACTCATATAGAAGAAAGTATCCAAAGTTTAAACTTTTCTCACCCATCTTATGAGGAAAATTTTTATATCAACCAAAAAATTTATCAAGCACTTGTATTTTGCTCAATAGAAGAAGAGAAACTATATCAAAACGCATTTCCTGAGTTGAAATTTGTACGTTGGCATCGAGTGTCAGCAGATATCTTGCCTAAAAATGCATCTAAAGCTGAAGCGATACACTTTCTAGTTAAGAAGTTCAATCTGAAATTAGAAAATATCATTGCATTTGGTGATGGGCTTAATGATATTGAAATGTTAGAAGCTGTAGGTTTTGGAGTGGCGATGGGAAATGGACATTCCGAAGCTATAAAAAGAGCTCAATATGTGACGAAACATGTAGATGAAGATGGTCTTTTTGAAGCGATGAACTACTTAAAACTCTTATAGATCAATCAATATAAAACACGGGCTGTCCAATAAGTCCCTGCTTAAATAATACACGGTGGTAATTTAGGGTTAAATTTAGTTGTGGTGACTTATTTTAATACAGACTTCGCAACCAACTTCCAATTGATCTTGACGAAATGCCGTGGAAATCCCAGTTGTTTTACGGAATATCAGCCATTACATTAACGGAGTAGCTTATTAATAGGATGAGGGGCAATCCTCAATAGTCATTTTCATGACTTTTCGGACAGCCCCTATCGTTCGTAGATTATTCTGTCTTTGTTTCTCTTTCATATGGAACTGCGTCAGGAATATTGGCGAAGGGGTCGTGCTTATCAATTCGATCAAAAAACATGATTCCGTTCAAATGGTCTAATTCGTGTTGGAAAGCAATAGCAGGTAATCCTTTTAAACGCATTTTAAATTCACTCCCATCAGGATGAAAACCTTTAACGGTTATACGAGCATATCTAGGAACGTATCCTTCTATAATGCGGTCTACACTTAAACATCCTTCACCAGTAGTTAAATACGTTTTTTCAACGGAATGGCTAACGATTTTCGGGTTAATGGCAACAAAACTTATTAGTTCAGGCTCGGTTTCAATATGTAGAGCAAACATCCTTTTCGAAACATTAACTTGAGGAGCTGCAATACCAATACCTGGTCGTAAATCGTATTGATCAATCATATCTTCATCTTGACTATTAACTACATAATCATGTAAATCCCGTGCTAATTTTGCATCAATTTCAGTTAAAGGGATTTGAACATCTTCAGCCTTGGTACGAAGTGAAGGATGTCCTTCTCTTACGATATCTTTCATTAAAAACATAATGGTCTTCCTCTCCAAACATTTTTCCTTTTCTTAGTATACCAAGGTAAGGACCTGCTGGAAATAAAAATGAAGACTTTTGGTCAGTTGAATTTTTTCCAGCGAACGTCTATAGTATAAAAAGGTTTAGGAGGTTTGGAATATGAAAAAAGGTTTAGGATTTATTATTGGTTTTACTCTCTTATTGTCTGCTTGCACATTTGGAGAAGATTCAACGGGAACTCAATTAACGGAGGTACTATCTGATGTGTATGACAAGGAAGAGGGATACCGAGATGCACAAGAAGAATTATCTGAGCTTGAAAAACAAGAACAGACTACTTTCAATGAGGTAATGGAGTTGACACAAAAAGATAAAGAAAAAGTGGCAACACTTGCTAGTGAGTTAGAAAGTTCTGTTTCAAAACGTTTAACTTTATTAGAACAAGAAACGAAAGCAATGGAAGATGCCCAGACTTCTCTCGCGGCATTTGAGGACCTACTGAAAGATAGTAAGGACGAAGAAACGAAGTCATTGTTGGAAGAACTAAAAAACGCATTAGATAATCGATATACAATACATGAATCAGTTACAGAAGAATATCTAGAATTAGCTGAACTTCAACAAACACTTTATGGTTTATTATCCAATGAAGAAACAAAACAAATAGATTTACAAGAACAGGTTGATCTTGTTAATGCGCAAAACGAAAAGGTGCAATCAGCTATTCTGGCTTTTAATGAATCGACAAAAGAAGTAAATAAAGTAAAAGAAACATTATCTAGTAAACTAGCTAGTGAAAATTAAAGCGATCTCTTCGGAGGTCGTTTTTTTCTGTGCTATATTAAGGTAACTAAAATTCTTGCTGTTCTATAATACAGAGCGAATTTTTAAGTAGTACAGATTCGAATTGTTTGAATTTTTGATGTATAATATAGTAGAATATTCGTAGATTTAGCAATGTTTGACCGACAAATTAAAGTTGCGTATACTAGGTAAGAATGAACAGTGTATCACTCACTATAGTGTAATTTTAAATACAGTTAGTAAGGAGAGGTGTTAATATGGCAGCAAAAAATACCAAACAATTAGGTCCAAAAGAAACGCTTCAAGCGATTGAAGAAAAGTTTGAAATGTTTCAAATTTTGAATGAAGAAGGCGAAATTGTCAATAAAGAGGCAGACCCTAAATTAACTGATGAAGAGTTAGTTGAATTAATGCGTCGTATGGTATACACACGTATTCTTGATCAGCGTTCAATTTCGTTAAATCGTCAAGGTCGTTTAGGCTTTTATGCACCAACAGCTGGACAAGAAGCGTCCCAACTTGCATCACACTTCGCTCTTGATAAGGAAGATTTTATTCTCCCAGGATACCGGGATGTACCTCAAATTATTTGGCATGGTTTGCCACTATCACAAGCCTTTTTATTCTCACGTGGACATTTCATGGGAAATCAGATTCCTGAGGGAGTAAAAGTATTACCTCCACAAATTATTATTGGAGCACAATTTGTCCAAGCAGCTGGTGTAGCAATGGGTATGCAAAAACGTGGTAAAAAAACTGTTGCTGTCACTTACACCGGAGATGGTGGTTCTTCACAAGGTGATTTCTATGAAGGAATTAACTTTGCTGGTGCCTTCCGTTCACCTGCTATTTTCATTGTACAAAATAATCAATATGCAATATCTACACCACGTGAATCACAAACAGCTGCGAAAACAATTGCGCAAAAAGGAATTGCGGCTGGTATTCCAAGTATCCTAGTAGATGGAATGGATCCGCTTGCAGTTTATGTCGCTACTCGCGATGCTCGTGAGCGCGCAGTTAATGGTGAGGGACCAACATTAATCGAAACATTATGTTACCGTTATGGACCTCATACAATGGCTGGAGATGACCCAACGCGATACCGTACTTCCGAGACGGATTCCGAATGGGAAAAGAAAGATCCCTTAGTTCGATTCCGCACTTACTTAGAAGCTAAGAAACTATGGAATGAAGAAAAAGAAAATGAAGTAATTGAACAAGCGAAAGAAGAAATTAAAGAAGCTATTAAAATTGCTGACGCAGCACCAAAGCAAAAAGTAACTGACTTAATGGAATTTATGTATGGTGATGAAATGCCTTATAACTTGAAAGAGCAATACGAACTTTACAAAGAGAAGGAGTCGAAGTAACCGATGGCACAAATGACGATGATTCAAGCAATTACGGATGCACTCCGTAATGAGCTAAAAAATGATGAAAACGTCCTCGTCTTCGGTGAAGACGTAGGTAACAATGGCGGCGTATTCCGAGCAACTGAAGGGTTACAAAAAGAATTTGGAGAAGATCGCGTTTTTGACACACCTCTTGCGGAGTCTGGAATTGGTGGTTTAGCAGTAGGTCTTTCCCTGGAAGGATACCGATCTGTTCCTGAAATTCAATTTTTCGGCTTTGTTTTTGAAGTAATGGATTCAATCAGTGGGCAATTAGCTCGTATGCGTTTCCGTAGTGGTGGCGTTTACAATGCGCCTGTTACAATTCGTTCACCTTTTGGTGGTGGAGTTCATACGCCGGAAATGCATGCTGATAGTCTCGAAGGATTAATGACTGCTTCACCAGGTCTTAAAGTAGTAATACCATCTTCACCTTACGATGCGAAAGGTCTACTTATTTCATCGATTCGTGATAATGACCCTGTCATTTTCTTGGAACACATGAAGTTATATCGTTCATTCCGTGAAGAGGTTCCTGAAGAAGAGTATACAATTCCTTTAGGTGAAGCTGCTGTAAAACGTGAAGGAAAAGATTTATCAATTATTACGTATGGTGCAATGGTACATGAAAGCTTGAAGGCTGCTGAAGAACTTGAAAAAGAAGGTTTTTCAGTAGAAGTTATTGACTTACGTACAGTTCAACCATTAGATATTAAAACAATTATTTCTTCTGTTGAAAAAACTGGTCGTGCTGTTGTGGTTCAAGAAGCACAACGACAAGCAGGAATTGCAGCCAATGTTGTGGCGGAAATTAATGAACGCGCGATATTAAGTTTAGAAGCACCAGTTCTTCGGGTAACTGCACCAGATACGGTTTTCCCATTCTCTCAAGCGGAAACAGTATGGTTACCAAATTCAAAAGACATTATCGCAACAGCGAAAAAAGTATTAACGTTCTAAAATACACGAACAACAGAAAGGGTGAAATTAATGGCATTTGAATTTCGATTACCGGATATCGGTGAGGGAATACACGAAGGTGAAATTGTGAAATGGTTTGTCAAAGCTGGCGATACCATTGAAGAAGACGATATTTTGTGTGAAATCCAAAATGACAAAGCAGTAGTAGAAATCCCATCGCCTGTTGCAGGGAAAGTAGAAGAAATTCTTATAGGCGAAGGTACAGTAGCGACTGTAGGACAAGTTTTAATACGTGTTGATGCTCCTGGTTACGAAGACCTCCAGTTTAAAGGCGGTAATGAAGACGAGGCTAAAGCACAAGAAAAAACAGAATCCCAAGTACAAGCAACTGCTGAGACTGGAAAAGATGTTGAAAAAGAATCTACGCCTGTAGCTAAGGAACAAGCAACAGAACCAAAAGAAGAAACTAAAGAAGTGCAAGCAGTAGAAGGAAGTAAACAACAAGCTGATAAAGACACAAATGGTCGTGTAATTGCGATGCCATCTGTTCGCAAATTCGCTCGTGAAAATGATGTTGAAATTTCACAAGTGAACGGTTCTGGTAAAAACGGTCGTATCATGAAAGAAGATATTGAAACGTATATGGATGGTGGTCAAGCAACAGAAACCACATCACAAGAACCTGTAGCTTCACAAGACACAACACCGAATGATGGGAAATCGGAAGAAAAAGCAGCGCCACCGCTAGAAGGAGAATTCCCTGAAACACGCGAAAAAATGTCTGGCATGCGTAAAGCAATTGCGAAAGCAATGGTTCACTCTAAACATACAGCACCTCATGTTACATTAATGGATGAAGTAGATGTGACAGAATTAGTTGCACATCGAAAGAAATTCAAAGAGATGGCTGCAGAAAAAAATGTCAAGTTAACTTACTTACCTTATGTGGTTAAAGCATTAGTGAGCACTTTACGCGAATTCCCTGATTTCAATCGTTCTTTAGATGACGAAGCTGGCGAAATTATTCAAAAGCACTATTTCAATATTGGGATTGCAGCAGATACTGAAAAAGGTCTTCTTGTTCCAGTCATTAAACACGCTGATCGTAAATCTGTATTTGCAATTTCAGATGAAATTAATACCCTTGCTGGTAAAGCTCGTGATGGGAAATTATCACCTTCAGAAATGAAAGGTGCTTCGTGCTCAATTACTAATATTGGTTCTGCTGGTGGCCAGTGGTTTACACCGGTTATCAATCATCCTGAAGTTGCCATATTAGGAATTGGTCGAATTGCGGAGAAGCCTGTGATTAAAAATGGTGAAATTGTTGCGGCTCCTGTGTTAGCATTATCTTTAAGCTTTGATCATCGAATGATCGATGGTGCGACTGCTCAGCATGCATTAAATAACATTAAACGTTTGCTAAGCAATCCAGAACTTTTATTAATGGAGGCGTAAAATTATGGTAGTTGGAGATTTCCCGATTGAGATAGATACACTAGTAATTGGATCAGGTCCTGGTGGATATGTTGCAGCAATTCGTGCAGCGCAAACTGGCCAAAAAGTAACAATTGTTGAAAAGGAACTTATAGGTGGAGTATGTTTAAACGTAGGATGTATTCCTTCAAAAGCTTTAATATCTGTGGGTCACCGTTTTGAACATGCAAAACATTCAGAAGATATGGGCATCACGGCTTCAGATGTTAAAATTGATTTTTCAAAAGCACAAGCTTTCAAGGACAGCGTTGTTAAAAAGTTAACTGGCGGTGTCGAAGGTTTATTAAAAGGTAATAAAGTGGAAATCGTTCGTGGAGAAGCATACTTTGTAGATGCCAACACAGTTCGTATAATGGACGAAAACTCTGCACAAACGTACAAGTTTAAGCATGCCATTATTGCAACTGGATCACGTCCGGTTGAAATTCCATCCTTCAAGTTTTCAAAACGTGTCCTAAGTTCTACAGGTGCTTTAGCACTTGAAGAAATTCCGAACAAATTAGTTGTAATTGGTGGCGGTTATATTGGAACGGAACTTGGTACTGCTTTTTCAAACTTAGGTTCTGAAGTCACCATTATTGAAGGTGGTGCCGATATTTTAGCTGGATTTGAGAAACAAATGACTCAAATCGTTAAAAAAGGCTTAAAGAAAAAAGGCGTCGAAGTTGTCTTGAAAGCATCAGCTAAAGGTGTAGAAGAAACAGATTCAGGCGTTACAGTTACCTATGAATCAGGTGGCGAAGAGAAGAAAATTGATGCTGATTATGTATTAGTAACAGTAGGTCGTCGTCCAAACACAGACGAAATGGGACTTGAAGAAATCGGTATCAAAATGGGCGAACGTGGGTTGATTGAAGTTGACAAACAAGTTCGTACAAGTATCGAAAATATTTTCGCCGTTGGTGATGTTGTTTCTGGGCCTCAGCTTGCTCACAAAGCTTCTTATGAAGGTAAGGTTGCAGCTGAAGTAATTGCTGGTCAAACATCGATTGTGGATTATTTAGCAATCCCCGCTGTGTGTTTCACAGATCCTGAATTAGCAACAGTTGGATACAATGAAGAAGAAGCTAAGAAAGAAGGCTATGAAGTCACTGCTGGGAAGTTCCCATTCGGAGCAAATGGTCGTGCATTAGCTTTGAACGCTACAGAAGGCTTTGTGAAGCTTGTTTCTCGTAAATCTGACGGATTACTACTTGGCGCACAAATTGTTGGTCAAGGAGCTTCTGACATGATTGCGGAACTGGGTCTAGCAATTGAAGCTGGTATGACGGTTGAAGATATTGCTATGACAATTCATGCGCATCCAACATTGGGTGAAATCTCAATGGAAGCTGCAGAAGTTGTTATGGGTCACCCTATTCATATCTTGTCAAAATAATGTTTCATAGGCCGCACAGCTTACCATGCTGTGCGGCTTTTTTCGTGTTTTTACTAGATAGGTAGTAAAGTCTTTATTCTACATGATAAAATGCTAGAGAAAGGGATATGGTGATCACAACATGAAAAACATAAAATGGTTAACGATGATGATACTGATGTTGGTTTTCATAGTATCTGCATGTGGAGAAAAAGAAGATCTTCAGCCAGTGACAAAAACAGAGGAGACTCCTGTTGAAGAACAAGATGGAGTGGAAGATGATGTAGGAGAAGAAGAACCGGTAGAAGAGCCAGTTGAAGAACCTGTAGAGGAAGTTGTTGTTGAACCTCAATACGAGTTAAATGAAGCAAACTGGACGATTAGACCTATATCATCTGCAGATTCAAAAGTCGTGTTGCTAACGATTGACGATGCGCCAGATAAACGCTCGTTAGAGATTGCTAAAACGTTAAAGGCTTTAGATGCACCAGCTATTTTCTTCGTGAATGGACATTTTCTAGACACTGAAGAAGAAAAAGAAGTTTTAAAAGAAATTCATGAAATGGGCTTTTTTATCGGTAATCACACACAAACTCATTCGAATTTAAAAAAGCTATCAGAAGAACAACAACGTGCTGAAATCTTGGATCTTAATGAAACCATTATTGAGATCACTGGTGAGAAACCAAAATTTTTCCGTGCTCCATTTGGTATAAATACAGACTTTAGTCGTGACCTAGTGGAAACTGAGGGCATGTTGCTTATGAATTGGACGTATGGATATGACTGGGAAAAGAATTATCAAGATGCGAATGCACTAGCGGACATTATGGTTAATACTGAGTATCTAACCGATGGGGCTAACCTGCTCATGCATGATAGAGTATGGACGGCAGAAGCATTAAAGCCGATAGTTGAAGGGTTAAGAGCAAAGGGTTATGAGATGGCTGATCCAGCAACGATTAAAGAAGTAAACGCAGAATAATTATTTTGAACATAAAGTAGGCTGAGCATCTCTTTTGGATGCTCAGCCTACGCCAATATTGTGAGGAGAAAATTATATGCCTATGCCTGCCTCATTTTAAATTCACCAGAACTTTTAGTAAAACGCCTGATGTTCTTTAATAACACGAATGAGTTTTAACTCATCGTCTTCAGGACCTTGAACTGGTAGGCCTGCCTCAACATTCATACGAATATACGCAATGTTTTCTTCTGTAATGATTTCACCAGGTATAAAAATTGGGATACCTGGAGGATAGACCATAATGAACTCTGCAGAGATACGTCCTGCCGCTTCATCAAATGATACGATTTCAGTCGTCGCATAGAAAGCATCACGTGGCGTCATCGCTAGTTTGGGTATATCTGGGATTGTCACAAAAGGAACGACAATTGTTGCTCCAGTTTCAAAGAACTGAGCCATTTCTTGTAACGCAGTGACTAACAGGTCCAACTCTTTCTTTGTATCCCCAATTGTCACTATACATAAAATATTGTAAAGATCAGAGAGTTCAATTTCGATATTGGCATTTTCGCGTAGCCATTCCTCAGCTTGATGACCCGTAATTCCTAAATTTTTAACACTGATAAGCAATTTGGTTGGATCAAAGTCAAAAGTGGCAGAAGAACGTAAAGTTTCTTCACCTACACAACGTAAGTGAGGAATATCGTTGATTTGTTTTCTAGCATCTTCTGCTAATCCAATGGTAGTCGTAATTAATTCATGTCCATTAACCGCTAATTGACGTCTAGCCGTATCAAGTGATGCTAAAATAGGATATGACGTTGACGTAGTGGTTAGCATAGACAAAATGGATTGGACTCTTTTAGCGGATACCAGACCCTCACGTACATTTAATACAGAACTTTGTGTCATGGAACCACCAAGCTTATGAACTGACGTAGCGGCCATATCTGCACCTGCTGACATAGCAGAAACAGGTAGTTGGTCATGGAAATGAATGTGAACACCATGAGCTTCATCAACCAATACCGGGATATTGCGACTATGAGAGATATCAATAATCCGTGCTAAATCCGCTGCGAATCCAAAATAAGTAGGGTTAATAACCAGAACGGCTTTAGCATCAGGATGAGCTTCTAGAGCTTTCTCGACTGATTCAGCAGAAATGCCATGTGAAATTCCTAGTTCAAGATCGACTTCTGGATGGATAAATACGGGTATAGCCCCGGCAAATACAATAGCAGACATAATTGATTTATGGACATTTCGAGGGACCAAAATTTTATCTCCTGGGCCACATACGCTAAGAATCATCGTCATGATTGCACCACTTGTCCCTTGCACAGAGAAAAATGTATAATCAGCACCAAAGGCTTTTGCTGCTAACTCTTGAGCTTCTTTAATAGCACCTTTTGGCGCATGCAAGTCATCTAAAGGCGCAATGTTAATTAAATCAATGGATAGCAAATTATCGCCAACAAATTCACGGAAAGCCGGATCGACTCCACTTCCTTTTTTATGGCCGGGTATATGAAACTGAATAGGGTGTCTATTTCGATGTTTTAATAATGCATCGAATAATGGTGTTTCCGACTGAGACAATGGTGTACCACCTCAACTTTCTAAAAGATGTAAATCATATATAAAAACAAGTGAATTATAGCATCTTGACTACATTTTTACTATCTATAACAAAACAGAATAAGAGAAAACTTTATGAACATAAGGAGGAATTCGTCTATGAATTGGCAAACTCGTGTAACTGATTTGCTTCAAATACAATATCCAATCGTTCAAGGTGGACTTGCCTATCTCGCCTATGCGGATTTAGCAGCAGCGGTTTCAAATGCAGGGGGACTAGGACAAATTACAGCTATGAGTTTAGAATCCCCACAGGCATTACGTCATGAAATACGCAAAGTACGTTCAATGACTGACAACCCTTTTGGTGTAAACTTTGCTATCGGTGAACACGGTCGCTCATTCGAACACATGCTCAATGTTGCGATTGAAGAAAATGTTCCGGTGATTTCGATGACTGGTGGAAATCCAAGTCCTATTTTTAAACAACTTGAAGGAACAACAATTAAAAAGTTAGTTTTAGTTGCAGCAGTTAGACAAGCCCAAAAAGCAGAAGAGTTAGGGGCAGATGCTGTGATGGTGGTAGGTCAAGAGGGTGGTGGACACCTTGGACGTGATGATATTGGTACCATGGTTCTTGTGCCTAAAGTTGTTGACGCCGTTTCCATTCCTGTTATTGCATCTGGTGGTATTGGAGATGGAAGAGGACTAATGGCCGCCTTAGCTTTAGGCGCAGAAGGTATTGAAATGGGTACTCGTTTTATTGCCACTAAAGAATGTGTGCATGCTTCGGAGTTATATAAGCAGGCTATAATAAGTGGATCGGAAACAGGAACAACGGTCATTAAACGTTCAATTGGTGCACCTGCAAGAGCCATTACTAATCCATGGACTGATAAAATTCATCAGATTGAATCAAAAACGCCAACATATGAAGCGTTAAAGTCTTTCATCAGTGGAGAAGCTAACAAGCAATTTATATATGAGGGTCGTAATGAAGAGGGTTTTGGCTGGGCTGGACAAGTAATTGGATTAATTGATGATGTACCGACTGTTAGTGAATTGTTTACTCGTATGCTTACACAAGCACAATCGATCCGAGTAAAATGGAATGAAAGAAAGGGTGAAGTATAATGAGTTATTCATATCCATTATCAAAAGATTGGTCGACAGATGAAATTATAGGGGTAGTTCAATTTTTTGAAGTCATTGAAAAGGCTTATGAAACAGGTGTTAAACGAGAAGAATTGATGGAAAGATATCGCAAATTTAAAGAAATCGTTCCATCCATGGCTGAGGAAAAGACATACTTCAGAGAGTTTGAAAAAGAAAGTGGACTTGTCAGTTACCCAATCATAAAAAAAATGAAAGAAACAACGGCAGGAGCCATTATAAAAGGAGCAGGGAAATAATCCCTTGCTCCTTATTTTTTATTAACCATCAATTGATAAATAGGTAACAATGCTTCAAATGTTTCTTCAGCATATGCCTCAAACTCTTCTCCAGACATCTTAACAGCATCTTCTTTTATTAAATGGCGACCAACTAAAAATTCACCTTTTTTCACGTCTCTTAATCGAATGAGTAACTTGTCCAATTCCACTGTATCTACAGGAACTGCTTCAGGAGACATGTGATCTCCTGAAATAATGAAGTCTTGGGGCAACTGTTTAAATAGCTTCTTATTTTTTATTAGCTTTTCAGCAATAGCCACTTTGTCTGGTGCCTCATAAATGACAGCTACTATTATAAATACATGTGTACCCCATAAGCCAATTTGGAAGTGAGGAATAGCTTTATAGCCTCGCTTATACGGAGCAAAAGCTACCCATGAGTCCTTGGGAGGATTAACCGATCTACGTGCATGCTTGGCGACATGGGGAAAGAACTCATCTCCCACTTTACTTGAGAAGAAAGTTGCGTAATTGTTTCCGAAAGATTCAAATTTCGGGCGGACTTTTTCTATAAGGGCCTGCATACGATGTTCTAATCCATCTATTTTAAATACATCAAAATCAGTATTTTCCCATTTTGCTGGCATTTTATTTTCCTCCTTTAACATTCCTACGTTTATTTTAATCAATAATTGGGAAAAAATCTTGTAAGTAGGCTTTATGGAGTTGACAAAAAAAAATTATTGCCATAAAGTATAAAAACATTCAGAATATTCCGACATAAATGGAGAGGGGTGTATGACCATGAAACAAGTTGTCCATATCATGCGTAAAGAAGATATTGAGAAGAAGTTGATTAATGGGTTACGTTTAGAACTCGATTATG
>JBFELW010000019.1:0-12627 GCA_041551995.1 Paenisporosarcina sp. | reverse complement strand
ATCTTTCGCTTCAAGTAGTGCCTCTTTTTTAAGAGCTTCCGCTTCTCGCTTCGCCTCATCGACGATGAGAACCGCAGATTGCTTCGCACCAGTTACTTTTGAATCATTCACATTTTTAATTAAAAAATAGCTAACAAGCGTACCGACGATAAGACCCAGCAAAGCGGAGATTGAAATGAAAATTCCAGTCATTTGAACACCTCCTCTTGCTATTTGATTTTCAAGTTCAGTTTCATGTTCAGTTGGCTAATACATAGATTAATCTATATGGCCAAAAGTGTTTTCATTTAAGAGATTATACAAGTTTAATTGTATAGATGTAGAAATACTCTGTCAAGGATTCACAAGGGGTGGCATATGAAAATAGCCTACCATTTAACTGGTAGGCTACTGAGAGTGAATCTATTTTTCATCTAGTAATAGGTCAAACTCTTCATCATCTTCATCTTGTTTAGCAGCAATTGTATATGCAGTTGCCATCATGCCATAAGCTGCTCTTATTTTTTGTGAAACTTCATTGCGAGTTGCTTGGTTATCTTTTAGGAACTGTTTAGCGTTTTCACGTCCTTGTCCTAGACGATCACCGTTATATGCATACCATGAACCACTCTTATCCACGATATCCATTTCAACACCTAAATCGACAATTTCACCTTCACGTGAAATTCCTTCTCCATACATAATATCTACTTCTGCCGTGCGGAATGGCGGAGCTACTTTATTTTTTACAACTTTTATTTTTGTTTTATTTCCCATGAAATCATTACCTGACTTGATGGCTTCTGCTCGACGAACTTCTAAACGAACTGATGCGTAGAACTTAAGCGCACGTCCCCCAGGAGTTACTTCTGGGTTACCGAACATAACACCCACTTTTTCACGAATTTGGTTAATGAAAATAGCAGTTGTTTTAGATTTACTAATCGCTCCTGATAGTTTACGAAGGGCTTGTGACATTAAACGCGCTTGTAAACCAACGTGAGAGTCTCCCATCTCGCCTTCAATTTCGGCTTTAGGAACTAGTGCCGCTACTGAGTCAATGACAACGATATCAACTGCACCACTACGTACTAAAGCTTCACAAATCTCTAAAGCTTGTTCTCCAGTGTCAGGTTGAGATAATAATAGCTCATCAATATTTACACCTAAGTTTTGTGCATAAACAGGATCTAGTGCATGTTCAGCATCGATAAATGCTGCTTGTCCTCCGGCAGCTTGTGCTTCTGCAATAGCATGAAGAGCCACTGTTGTTTTACCTGAACTTTCTGGTCCATATATTTCAATAATACGACCTCTCGGGTATCCACCTACACCAAGTGCTACATCAAGTGCAAGAGATCCACTAGAAGTCGTTAATATTTCACGATCAGTTTTTTCGCCTAGTTTCATAATTGAACCTTTACCAAATTGTTTCTCAATCTGTTTTAACGCCATGTCTAATGCTGCTTTACGGTCGCTCAAGAATGGTTCCTCCTTTAATTTCAAACACTAATTTAACTTCTGTCTCTACTATACTTGGTTTATGAGAAATATACAAGAAAAAAGCGAACGTTTATTCGCTTTTATTTTCAGTAAAATAAAAATTTGAACCGCGAATACGGTCCAAACTTCAATTTCCGACTCTTTATAGACGTCATTATTAAATTTTAATTCGATAATTCTTGAATTAAAGCATAAAAAGTTCGCTTTACCGCTCTTAACCTGTTGGTGTTTCTCATCCCATTTAAGTCCAATTTATAGGTTTTAATTTTATCATCTTGAAGACATAATGCAATCCAAACAGTACCCGCAGGATGATTATCATGAGAACTAGGGCCAGCTGCACCTGTTAAGCCGACTCCAATATCAGATCCAAACATAGCTTTTACACGCGTAGCCATGGCAATCGAACATTCCTCACTCACTACTCCGTATTCATCAATTACTTCTTTAGCAACACCTAATTGATGTATTTTAGAATCAGCAGTGTATGTAACGACTCCACCCTTTAGTGTTGCACTTATACCTGAAATCGAAGCCAATTCCGATTGGAATAAACCAGCTGTTAAACTTTCAGCGGCTGAAATGGTTAATCCTTTTTCAATTAACAAGTTAGCAACTCTTGAAGCTAATGAGTCATCATTATATCCATATAAATGTGAGCCTAGTCGCTCGAGTAAAACATCCTTAGTTTGATTAATTAAATCCCAAGCCTCATCTTCAGTCGAAGTTTTGGCGGTAATACGTAACATAACTTCCCCATCTGAAGCTAGTGGGGCGATCGTTGGATTCGACTGCAATTCAAGTAAATCTTGAATACGTGTTTCTAGCTCAGCTTCACCAATTCCATAGAAACGTAAGACATGCGATAGAATGACATCCCCCTGGTTCAACGATTTTGCGAGAAGGGGTTTAGCCTCAAACTGAAACATCGGTTCCATTTCTTTAGGTGGTCCTGGTAATAAAATATAAACGTGACCCTTATTTGAGTAAAACATTCCAGGTGCCATACCATGTTTGTTTTCTAGTATTTCACATCCATTGAGAACTAGCGCTTGTTTTTTATTATTATCAGTCATTGGTCGTTTTGCTCGTTCAAAAAATGCTTGAATGGATTTTAATGCTACATCATCCATTACTAGTTCCATGTTTAAATGACGTGCTATCGTTTCTTTTGTTAAGTCATCTTTTGTTGGTCCTAAACCACCCGAAAAAATTAGTAAGTCTGCTCTAGATTCAGCTAATTCAATAGCATCTTTAAGTCGATCTGCATTGTCACCAACAACAGTATGATAATACACATTAATACCTAGTTCTGCTAATTGACTAGAAATATACCGTGCATTTGTATTGGTAATCTGCCCAAGTAGTAGTTCAGAGCCTACCGCTATAATTTCTGCATTCATAAACCTACACCTCTATTTTGAGTCCATTAATACTTTGCGATTGGCATAAAAATAATCCCAACCAGACCAAAGTGTAAAGAATAAAGAAACATACAACATGATTGTTCCGAACGGTATGGAGAACATTTCAAAAATAATGTTATGGAGCAATAAGGCAGAAATCGCAATAATTTGTGTCCACATTTTAATTTTACCTAACTGTTTTGCAGCAACCACTTCACCTTCATCGGCAAGAATAAGACGAAGACCTGTTACCGCAAATTCACGACTAATAATGAAAATAACGATCCATGCAGGAGCCAGTCCAAGTTCGACTAAAATAATTAAAGCAGCAGAGACGAGTAATTTGTCTGCTAAAGGATCTAGAAATTTCCCCATGTTTGTCACTAAGTTGTGTTTACGAGCATAATAACCATCAATATAGTCTGTAACTGATGCAATGATAAATATAAGTGCACCAACCAGATGTTCAACCGGCAATGTAACACCTAATAATGAAACATCTCCCCAGCCAAAATCAACTAACATGAAAAGAACAAAGATGGGGATCATGATGATGCGTGAGACTGTAATCTGATTCGGAATATTCATATAAACTCTCCTTTCCATTCAAAGAAAATAGCCATCTTGTTAGAGATGACTATGGCTGTTTTAAAAATTGTATCATCAAGTTTTGAGCAACTTTTTGGTCTGTAGGAATTCCATATTCAACTTTTTCGTCATTGATTAACACATCAATTTGCGCGGATGCACCTACTCTGATTCGAGCTGATTCCTCAGCACTTAAATCTAGTGTAAACGTATTGCCAGCGACAAATCCCCGTGATAATAATTCAACTCCAGATTGATTTCGAACAGTTACCCATGAATTTCCTTTGGCTACGAATTCAATTGAAAATACATCTGTTCCAGAAAGTGTGTAGTTTGTAGTTTCTCCATCGTTAGAACCCTGTTCAATTGTCTGAGTTGGTTCTGGTTCTTCAATAACTTCTTCTACTTCATCTTCATCTTCATCTGCCTCTTCATCCGCTGGCGTGTTTTCCTCTGGATTCTCTTGAAAAACTGGTACAGTATTGTCTTTACCTGAATTTGTCTCATCATTTTGTGCTATATTTTGGTAAAAATACCAAAATGTTACGAGTGCTAAAATAAAAAATAAAGCGACTATAATCATTGGTACAAACTCTGACATTCTACCAGAAGATTTTGAAATAGGTTTTCTTCTAGTTGGTGCTGACTTCATATTTTGCAATACCTCTTCATTTGAAGGTGTAGGTACTTCTTGTTTGTAGGAATCTAGTAACTCTTCAGCATTTAAACCGACTGCATCTGCATATTGTTTTATAAACGCACGCACATAGAAAGGGCCGGGCATCATGCTGTAGTTGCCATCTTCAATTCCGGCTAAATAACGTTTTTGAATTTTTGTCATTGCTTGTAAATCTTCTAAACTATAACCTTTAGCCATTCTCGCCTCTTTAAGACGAGTTCCTAATTCTGTCAACTAAAACACCTGCCTTATTTTAAAAGTTAAATCCACCAAAACCACCATGACTACCATTTTGTGACATTGAATGGTTTTTTTCCATCATCTCATACGTAATTTCTTCCTCTGGATTTGTTCGTAGCTCTATTATGTAATCAAAATCCTCAATTGTAAATTCCGAATGTTGAACAAACATATCTGGATGTTCTACCACTTTAATGGATGGTAATCTCATCATTTCGCGAACTAATTGTAAATGTCTTTCATCCGATGATTGTCTAGTAACAATTCCATCTAAAATGAAAATGTTATTATCGCTGAATTCATCCCCAGCTAACTGATTTCTAACCGTCTGTTTAATCATAGTTGAGGACAAGAATACCCATTTTTTGTTCGCACAGACACTAGCTGCTACCACTGATTCTGTTTTTCCCACCCGTGGCATTCCACGAATTCCGACTAACTTATGCCCTTCTTGCTTAAATAACTCAGCCATGAAATCCACAAGTAAACCCAGTTCATCACGTACAAAATGAAATGTTTTGCGATCGTCGGCATCCCGCTGAATGTATCGTCCATGTCGTACTGCTAAAATATCTCGGAGCTTTGGTTCACGGAATTTTGTCACATGAATCGTCTCCATGGTTGAAACAATAGATTCAAATCTTTCTATTTGCTCGTCATTTTCAGCACGAAGTAACATGCCTCGTCTGCCCTGATCAACACCATTGATTGTTACAATGTTTACTCGAAGCATTCCGAGTAAAGAAGCAATATCACCGAGTAGCCCCGGACGATTTATTTGAATCTCATATTCAAAATACCATTCACGCATCCTATTACGACCTTTCTATTGCCACCTTTTTTATCATGAAGGTAAACTAGTTGAACTATCTATTGACATACTACCTAGAAATTTAAACAAAAAGACGATAACCATTCTCTATAAGTTCTATCATATCTGATTTTACTAAGTAAGAAAAGGAAAAATGAAAAGAAGGAACAATGTCCTTCCTTTCATTAGTGAACATTCTTCTTTTGCTGAACAAGTTTAACAACCATATTAGCTAACGCATGTTGCTCATTTTCACTTGCAACTGACCATAAGTCAGCCAGAACTCGTTCTTGTTCATTTTTAGGATCAACGTTTTTAGCTAAATAATCACCGATTTGAAACGCAGTTGATTGAATTGCTCTTTTAGACATGCCTGAAGAAACAGCATCTTCAACATTCGTGCCTAAAAAGCTCGTCCATCTTTGCCAATTCTCTAAGAGTGCCAAAACAATCCCTCCTTTTCACAATCAGTATGTGTAAAAAGAAGCATTATATGTACCAACCACCATTAACTCGTAGGACTTGTCCTGTTATATAGTCACCATTTCCACTAGTAAGAAATTGGACCATATTTGCAACTTCATTGGACTGGCCAATTCGTTGCAAGGGAATCTCGCTCACAAGTTCATTCATTTCTTCTTGATTAAACGTAGCATTCATTTTGGTGTCAATTATACCTGGAGCCACTGCATTGACTCGTATTCCTGCAAGCCCAGCTTCTTTAGCGTATGCTTTTACAAATGCATGCTGGGCTCCTTTTACTGCTGAATATACCGTTTCTCCTGAGGCACCTGTTTCTCCCCATATAGATCCTATAAACACAATATACGATTGAGGGTGTTTTCGTAATTTTGAAGAGAGACTGTTAACGATCAGCATAGGATTTTGTACATGCGTCCTCCACAGGGTGTCCATATCTTTTACAGTCGTATCTTCAAGCATCTTGTAAAGTGATTGGCCATGTGCAAAAACTAGTGTCTGTACATCAAAAATAGAATTCACAACTAATTCATATCCGTTTAATGCTGATAAATCGGCTTGAAAAGATAAAAAATCTTGTTCTTTGTATGTAGAGGTTAGATGTTCTTGTAACGTAACAACAGCCTGCTCATTTGCATGAAAGTGTAAATATAAACTCCAACCTTGTCTTGCCATTTGGTGGCTAATGGCTTGGCCAATCTCTCCAGAAGCCCCAAATATACAAGCAAATTTCTTCATTCTTTATCCTTTTCTTTCTTAGGTAAAATTGAAAAGACAGTTTGTTGTTGCTCTCCTTGTACTGATTTAAAAGCTTCTTGTAAATCAGCAACTGTCATATTCTCTAAAACTGGAACTGCATCAAACAAATCCATATCATTAAAAGCATAACGTGTAAATTGATTGGCAATATATTCAACTGAGTTAAGTGCTCGAAGGAAGTGTCCAATTTTCTTTTTACGAACACGATCTAAATCTGCATGACCGTATGGCCATTTCTCTTCAATCTTGGCTAATTCCTGTTTTATAGCATTCGTTAGTTCCTCAGGGAGTGATGTGTCAGAGCCTATAATTCCGAAACCAAATCCTTTTTCCAAGGTAAAATCAAATGAATACGATTCATCAAGCCAACCTTTTTCGTATGCTTGAAAATAAAAGTCTGAAGCTCTACCAAATGCTAATTCTAAAGTAAGCTGTACAGCAAGCTCATGTTTTAACATGGCTTCTCCTTGAAATGAAGTTTCTTTTGCTTTCAATCCAATGTAAACTTTTGGTTTTTGAACATCCATATACAATGTATTTTCTTTTTTAGCTACGTGACTAGGTTCATCAGGGAAAATTCGCTTTATTTCAGTAGGTTCCTTAAATACTTTTTTAGCCTGATTTTCACGAATATACGACATCATCTCTTCCGGCTCTACAGCACCTACAACGAACATAAGCATATTTGAAGGATGATAAAATGTCTCATAACATGTATATAAATGTTCTGCTGTGATCTGGTCGATTGAATCAATGGTTCCTGCAATATCAATTTGCACGGAATGGTTATGATACATATTGTCAATTGTACCGAAATACAACCTCCAATCAGGTAAATCATCGTACATGGTAATTTCTTGTCCGATTATACCCTTTTCTTTATCCACAGTTGCTTTAGTGAAGTAAGGTTCTTGCACAAAGTTCAACAAAGTCTCCGTATTTTCATAAAGTTGATTTGTTGCAGAAAACAAGTAAGCCGTTCGTGTGAATGAAGTGAATGCATTAGCAGCCGCACCATAGCCACTAAATTTTTGAAAGACATCTCCATCTTCTTTCTCAAACATCTTGTGCTCTAAAAAATGGGCAATACCATCGGGAACAGTAACTGATTCTGTTTCGCCTCTTGGAATAAACGTGTTATCAATTGATCCATATTTTGTTGTAAACGTTACAAACGTTTTTGAAAACCCTTTTTTGGGGAGTATATACACGTCTAAGCCATTGTCCATTTTTTCATGGTACATTTTTTCATCTATTTGTTTAAAGTGGAGTTCCTTCATTTGCTAACTCCTCCTTTCCAGATAAGAAATAAACCATTTTTTTATCAATCGTCTTCGCCATGTTTTGAACGTCCTCTTTCGTAACGGAAGACCACTTATTGAACCATTCTTCTACCTTAAAAGCATCTTTAAGCTCTTTATAATGATCAAATATTTCAATTTGGCCTCTAGCAGAATCGAGAGCTTCTTTTAATTGATTTTTCAACATAGCTACAGTTTGGTCAATTTCCATTTGTGTTATTTCTCCATTTTTCATAGCTTCTAGTTGTTCATCTATTAAACCAATCGCCTTTTCTTCTTTACTGGCATCAATACCTGCTAACACAAATATAAGGCCATATGCTGATGAAAAAGAACTGGATACATAATAAGCCATACTTTCTTTTTCACGTACATTCATAAATAATTTGGCGTGTGGATACCCTCCGAAAATTCCGTTTGTTATTTGCATAATTGGAAAGTCAGGATGAGTGAATGTGATCGGTGTTTCAAATCCAATATGCAATTTCCCTTGTTTCATGTTTTGTGTTTCTTTTACATGTGAACGGTCATTTGGGGCCATGTTTGATTCCATTTTCTTTTTCGCAATAGGCGTCCGTCCTTCTAATGGAAATCCTTTTTTAATCGCATTTGTCATTTGTTCTTCATCAACGTCTCCCACAATATAAATATCAAGCTCATCTTCGTTGAGCATACGTTGATAGGATTCCCATAAAGATGTTGATGTAATTGCTTGAACCATTTCGATTGTGCCGTTTGTTCCAATTGATGCAGGGTGATTAGGTCTCAATAATTCAACAAGACGTTGTTGTGCGTATCTGGTTTTATCGTCGTAAAGAGATTCGATACGTTGAACTACTGAATCTTTTTCACGTTTAACAATCGTCTCTTTAAAAACAGCATTTTCAATATTCGGATTAAATAATACAATTTGTAATAACCCTATTACTCGTTCGAGTACACCACCAGTAGATAAATATTGATCATTCACTGACTCTGCAAGCAAAGTAACATGATGCTCATTTCCTCTTTTAGAGGAATCCATATACATGGCTGTTCCATATAATTCATCTAAATAACTCCGGAAAGCTGGATTAGATGGATATTGCTCATTACTGTGTAGCAAAACATTTGCTAACACAGAGCGTTCCGCAGCTGATTGTTCGGTTAAGGCCTGTTTAAATTTAAATGAGAAATTCACCGTTTTAAACTGATCTGTTTTCCTAATATGTAAGTTGATGCCTTCTTTTAACTGAATGGATTGAAACATTGAAATCGCCTCCTGTTCTCTTTAATATACCAAACCAATACATCCACTATACATGTAGCAAACAATTCATTGCAAATAGAGAGACAAAAGGACCAGGCGAAAATCAGCCTGGTCCAAGAAAAATTATCTATTTCCTTTAATGTAAGGGATACCGTTTGCTTTAGGTGCATTGGCTTTACCAATGAAACCAGCTAAAGCAAGAATCGTTAGAACATAAGGTAGAATTAATAAAAACACACTTGGTACTTGTTCAATGTATGGTAACTTACTTCCTGCAATACTTAAGGCTTGTGCAAATCCAAAGAATAGTGCTGCACCCATTGCACCGAGGGGATGCCACTTACCAAATATCATGGCAGCTAAAGCCATGAAACCTTGTCCATTAATTGTTGAATGACTAAAATCTAACGAAATGGATTGAGAGTAAACTGCCCCACCAATTCCTGCTAAACCGCCGGATATCATCACCGCTATATAGCGCATGCGTGATACGTTGATTCCCATTGTGTCTGCTGCCATAGGATGTTCACCAACTGCACGAAGACGAAGTCCAAATGGCGTATAGTACAACACAATCCAAGCAAGAATCGCGATACCTATTGCGAAGACAGATGTTGCGTAGACATTTTGGAAAAACATGGGTCCTAAGATTGGGATATTCTTTAAAATAGGAATATCACCACGTAAGAATCGTTCTTGAATAAAGTCAGTTTGACCTTTTCCATAAATCTTTTTTACTAAGAATAAACTTAGAGCTATAGCTAATAAGTTAATCGCAACACCAGAAACAACTTGGTCCGCACGAAACGACACAGAAGCTACTGCGTGGAGTAATGAGAATAGGGAAGCTACTATCATAGCTGCTAAAAGAGAAACCCACGGTGTAACTGCTCCAAAAACGTCAACAAATAATAAGTTAAACAATATGCCGATAAAGGCACCCACTACCATAAGACCTTCTAAACCAATATTTACAACTCCAGATCGTTCTGAAAACACTCCACCTATAGCCGTGAAGATAAGAGGCGCTGCATAAAATATTGCGGCAGGAACGATGAAATATAAAACATCTAATAAACTCATGTTATTTCGCCCCCTTTTTCTTGCTTAAGCGCTCTAAAAATAATCTGATTACGTAACCAGATGCTACAAAGAAAATGATGATGGCAATAACAATGGAAACAATCTCTGGTGGAATACCTGCTTCATTCGGCATATTTCCTGCACCATATTTAAGGGAGCCAAACAGAGTTGCTCCGAAAATCACACCAAGTGGTGTATTTGCACCAAGAAGTGCTACAGCGATCCCATCGAACCCAATCCCTGTAAACCCACCTTTTACTGAAGCATATTCGAATGTACCTAACGCTTCCATGGCGCCAGCTAAACCAGCAAATGCACCAGAAATCGACATAGCTAAAATTATATTTTTATTAACATTCATACCTGCATATTCTGAAGCATTTTGATTCAGACCTACGGCTTTTAATTCAAAACCTCGTGTTGTCTTTTCTAATATTAACCACATGACCAGAACCATCGCGAGTGCAATGAATATTCCGTAGTGCAAACGAGAAAAGTCTGTCAGGTTTTGAAAAAACTCAGATCTTAAAGATGCTGTAGGTTGTATGGAACCTGTATTGTCTCCACCATCAGATACAGCTCTTATTAATGCATTCGATGTATGTAGTGCAATATAATTCATCATGATTGTTACAATTACTTCATGTACTTTAAAGCGAGCTTTAAGTAGACCGGGGATGAACCCCCAAATAGCTCCAGCTACTGCAGCTGCTACTATTGCAAGAGGCAAGTGAATAAATTTTGGCAATTCAGTAAATGCCACCCCTACATAAGCTGCTGCAAACCAACCTACTATTAATTGGCCTTCTACTCCGATATTGAAAAGCCCAGTTCGGAAGGCAAATGCTACAGCTAACCCCGCTAAAATATAAGGTGTGATTTGACGTATGGTTTCACCGATTGTATAGGCTTCTCCAAAAATCCCATTCCATAATGCAATATACCCTTGTACAGGATCATATCCACTGACTAGCATGACTATTGCGCCTACAATTAAACCCAAAATGACTGATATTAAGGGAACAAATATATTGACCAGTCTATTCGACATGATGGCTGTCCCCCTCTTTTAGTGGTTCATTATTTCTAGGACTATCCTTTTTCGAATGACCAGCCATGAGCAAACCTAGCTCTTGTTCATTCGTTTGCTTTGGATCCTTTAAATCTACTATTTGACCATCGTATATAACAGCAATACGATCAGACACATTCATAACTTCATCTAATTCGAAAGAAATTAATAGAACCGCTTTTCCATTATCGCGTTGTTCAATTAAGCGTTGATGAATAAATTCAATTGCACCAACGTCTAGTCCTCGAGTAGGTAGAGCTGCAATCAAAAGGTCTGGATTACGATCAATTTCACGCCCAATAATTGCTTTTTGTTGGTTACCTCCAGAAAGTGCTCGAGCAGGTTCATGAGCTCCTTGAGTTCTAACGTCATATTTCTTAATTATTTCATTGGCTTTGTTAGAAATGGTTGCGTAATTCATAAGACCATTCTTTGTATTCGGATCCTTATAGTAGGTTTGTAAGGCAATGTTATGTCCAATTGGGAAATCGAGAATAAGTCCATGCTTATGACGATCCTGTGGAATATGTCCAACGCCTGATTCTGTTATTTTTCTCGGTCGTTTTCCAGTAATATCAGCCCCATTAAGGTAAACTTTACCGCTTTTCACTTTTCGTAAACCAGTAATTGCTTCTATTAATTCAGATTGTCCGTTACCGTCAATCCCAGCAATCCCGACAATTTCACCCCGACGAACTGATAAATTAAGTCCTTTTACTTTCTCTATTCCTCGATAATCCGTCACAACTAAGTCTTTAACATTTAATACTTCTTCTGTCGGATTAGATTCGCCTTTAACTGTTGTAAATTCGACTTGTCGACCCACCATTAATGCAGCAAGTTCATTCGGATTGGTCTCAGCTGTAATTACAGTACCAATACCTTTCCCTTTACGAATGACGGTTACTCGATCAGATACATCCATAATTTCTTTTAACTTGTGAGTGATTAATATAATAGATTTGCCCTCTTCAGTTAAGCGACGCATAATTTGAATTAATTCTTTAATTTCTTGTGGAGTTAAGGAAGCTGTAGGCTCATCAAAAATTAATATTTCAGCTCCACGGTATAACGTTTTTAAAATTTCAACACGTTGTTGCATACCTACAGAAATATCATGGATTTTTTCATACGGGTCTACATTTAATCCATAAAGTTCTGATAGTTCTTGTACTTTCTTCGCAGCAGACTTTGTATTGACCATACCCATTTTAGTCGGCTCACTGCCTAAAATAATATTTTCTGTTACTGAGAAATCTTCAACTAACATGAAATGCTGATGTACCATTCCAATACCGTGTTTATTGGCAACATTCGGATCGGTAATGTTTACTGTCTTTCCGTGAACACGAATTTCCCCACCCTCAGGTTGGTATAAGCCGAAGAGTACATTCATTAAAGTGGATTTACCAGCACCATTCTCCCCTAGAAGGGCATGAATCTCACCTTTTTTTACTTGAAGGGTAATATTATCATT
>JBFELW010000018.1:0-12879 GCA_041551995.1 Paenisporosarcina sp. | reverse complement strand
TTGCAGAAGCATTTGATCAACTTTTAAATGAAGGAAAGGTTCGTCATTTTGGCGTATCTAATTTTAAACAAAGCCAGATAAAAATGTTAGAAACCTATGTTGCCCATCCGCTTGTTACTAACCAAATTGAATTGAATCCATACAATCTTGAAAACTTTGCAGATGGCACACTTGACTTTTGCCTTGAAACACAAATACCTCCAATGGCATGGTCTCCGCTAGCAGGTGGTGAGCTCTTTAATGGCACAAGTGAAAAATCATTACGACTCCGCAGTGCACTTAAAGAAGTTGAAGGGGAAATCGGTGCACAGGGCTTAGATGAAGTTCTATATACGTGGCTTCTAACTCACCCATCTTCAATTATGCCTATTGTCGGATCAGGAAAGATGGAACGTATTCAATCCGCAATTAACTCACTACAACATAAAATGACGCCACATCAATGGTTTCACATTTACCAAGCTTCACTTGGTCATGATGTACCGTAAATTAACTATTGTCTTGGCTGGGAAGTTTCAACTTCGGCAGCTCAAATTATTTCAAATATAATGTAAAAAAGCAGTATTTTAGACTGATCTAAAATACTGCTTTTTCTATAGACTCTGTGGATGTCTGTATGTGGTTAATCTGTTTTACCTGCATTTATTTTGTTTTTACTCGACCAGATAACGACAGGAATTAGAAGAAGTGATAAGAAACCTCCGACCAATGAAAGTAAAGAGTAACTAGTTTGTGCTACAACTAACCCAGAAAGTCCTCCACCAGTAACACCAGCCAAAGCGACCAATACATCTATTGAACCCTGAGTCTTTGCACGAGTGGATGGTTCAGTTGAGTCTACAATGAGTGCTGTTCCACTAATTAAACCAAAGTTCCAACCAAGTCCTAAAAGAGCAAGTGCCATAATAAGTGCCGGTAGAGAATCTCCGGGTGCAAATGCTGAAACAATACCTGCAGCCATTAAAGTAGCTCCGGCAGCGATGGTCATTATAATTCGCCCAAACTTGTCAACGAGAACTCCAGTAACAAGAGACGGAAGATACATAGCCGCAACATGGAAGCCGATTACCATCCCTATATCACTCAATCCATGTCCGTGATGTCCCATATGTACAGGAGTCATGGTCATAATGGCAACCATGACAATTTGAGTGATAACCATAACTGTTGCACCTAGAACGACACCTCTTTTGTTAATTGCAGGTGCTTCGACATTTTCATCTACCTGATCACTTTTTCTCGATTTTTGTTCGATTGCTATAGCCTTTGCTATGGCAAGAGGATCTGGACGCAATAAAGATATTAGGACTAAACCGGCAATGATATACGCGACGGCTGCTAAAATGAACGGACCTGCTAATGAGGGAATACCTATTGAAATAGCAAAATCACCCATAACACCAACCAAGTTTGGACCCGCGAATGCACCGAATGTGGTAGAAACCATTGCGATACTAATGGCTGTACCACGTTGCTTAGAATTTGCTAAGTCTGTCCCAGCATAGCGAGCTTGTAAGTTTGTAGCCGTACCCGCACCATAGATTAAGAGTGATGCGAAAAGCAAGAAGATATTATTGCTTAAAGCCGCAATCACTACACCAATTGCCCCTATCCCACCAACTATAAAACCTGAAGCGAGTCCAGAACGGCGACCAAAACGTTGGGATATCCTTCCTACAACTAGCGCAGCTCCAGCTGAACCAAGAGTGAAAAGTGCAACAGGCACACCTGCAAAGCTATCTGTTCCTAGCATATCTTTAGCAAGAAGGGCCCCCACTGTAATACCTGCGGCCAAGCCCGCTCCTCCAAAAATCTGCGAAATAACTACAATCAGTAACGTACGTTTATAAAGTCTTTGTAATTTTGCTGGAGAGTCAATGTAACTTTGTATCTCTGAATTTTCATTGTCTCTTACTTCGGATTTCTTTGACATCATTCAAACCTCTTTCGTAGGAACTAACTTTTATGTATTTTGTAATTTCTTACTCAATACTTCTCTTAACGATTAAACAAATTTCTTAATCCAGTCTTGTTTTGTTAGTACGTAGTGATTTTCAGTTAGCTCTTCATTTCGCTTCGGAAAGTTTTAAGTTCAGTTTCCAACAATTTAATCCCTGCATTTTCCATAGATATTCATTTTAACGTTGGAGAGTTCTCGAAGGCATTGCCACAACAGGTGACGTTTTAGCCTTCTTCTCATAGTGTTCCTGCAGGATCTCACCGAGGCCACTGAAAAAGCAAATTCATTATTTTATTAGCTTAGTGCTTTAACGCCCTGCAGGTTATATGGATTAGTACAGGTGATTTCCATTGCAGGTGGACGCTTTCCGCGGGCGGTCCGTGAGTCTCCTCGTCGCAAGCTTCTGCGGGGTCTCACCTGAACTCGCTGTTCCCGCTGGAGTCGCCACCTTCCACTTCACTCACCTGTAAATATATTTTCTTTAATCTGAAAAAGGTGATTCAAGATCTAACAGAACGTCATATACCTCTCTTTTTGATATGCAAATGCAAGGAGCCATATATGTAGTAAATCTGAGGAGAAATATCGTTCAAGATCCAACAAAATTTCATCTCTTTTCAATCTGTACTTACTACGAATATTTTCACACAAGTTTCAAATTGCCTCGCCTCGCTCCTGTGGGGTCTCCCTTGACCCGCTTTCTCCGTATGAAAGAAATAGGATCAAAGGAAATTGATCATATTCTTTGCGACGAAGCTACCGAAGTGATGCAACGTACTTTCATGTTTCGAAGCTAGTGTAGCGATGCAGAAACATGAAAGTTGGTTTTCTGCATCTTTACGCTACAATCAACAAAGCTAATAAATCAACATTGTTCTTTAACAGACCTAATTTATAATAAGAGGATATCATTAGGATCTGTTTCACCATAGCTTTTCTTCTTCTAATAATTCAATCAAGTTAACTCGATTTCTATCCAAGTGAAGTCCCCTAATCCCAATTCTTTTTTCTAGCGTTTAGCTGCTTTAGAGCAATATTATAAATGCTGAAAGCCCCGCATTCGAGGGCAAAGGAACTAAGGCTAAGAACGCCACTACGCGAGTCAACGCCTTCGTGACCAACATCCTGTTGGCCCGAGGAGATTGAAGCCGTGCCCACGGAAAGCGTCCGCCTGAAGTGGAAATTAAATTTATTCTGATTTTATTAATAGAATTTTTATAACGAAATATTGCTACTAAAAGTTTTTAAATACACGAATGATCATTCTGGGAATGAATAATATGATACTGAAAACCACATTAATAATGACAGATTCTCCGACTCCTTTAAACATGGTTTTCAGGAAACCATCACTATCATCCTTAATCTTCTCTTCTTCTCTCACCTAACTAACTCCTTCACTTATATCCAAAGATCAAAACTATTGATAATGATTTTCCGGTCTTTGTGGTTGGTTACCTACTTGTATACATAGTCAAGAGTTCCTTCTTTAAGCTGTTTCTTATTCTGTTTACCTAAATCAGTATAAGGGATATGGTCAACGAATGTTATAGTTTTCGGCAACTGGAATCTTGAAATTTTAGAACGTAACCACTCCAAAAGTTCTTCTTCAGTTACACTAGCATTTTCTACTAGTAATACGAACGCTTTAAGCCTTTGTCCAAATTCTTCATCACTAATTCCGACAACAGCAAGATCTTCAACTAAGGGATGCAAAATAAGTACCTGTTCAATTTCAATCGGATAGACATTTTCTCCACCTGACACAATCATATCGTCGTTTCTACCACACAAAAAATAATAGCCTTGATGATCTTGGTAACCTAAATCACCTGTCTCTATCCATGACCATTTATTTCTGATACAAAATTGACCGATTTTTCCAGCTTCAATTTCCTGCATCTTATGATCCAAAACCTTTAATCGCACACCATTAATCTTTTTGCCTATAGTAAGCGTTGAATACGTTAAGTCCTGTGGAGTTGCAACCATAGTTAAACCGGCTTCTGAAGTCCCATACAGATTGTATAAAACTTCTCCTAACTTCATACGCGTTTCATTAATAAGTCTTGGTTGAAGCATTGCACCACCTGATGCAACACACGCAAGGGATTTTAAATCTTCAACATTATGTTTCAACAGTTTATCTAACATTAATGGCACGACTGTAATTACTTCAACTTGGTGTGCAAGAATTAATGCACAAGCCTTTTTCGAATCAAACCCTTTACAATTAACCGCTTTTTTTCCTAATGTGATAAATAACAGCAATATAGCAATCCCATAGCCGTGATAAATTGGAGTACCGATATAAGCAGTATTGTAATTTAAAAGCTTTAATCTATTCATCAACGTAATAAACGGATTCAAATAAGTAAACAAAGATGGTTTATGCGGGGCTTCTTTTGCATTCCCAGTGGTACCACTCGTTTGAAGCACAAGTCTACTCATCGCTGTCCTTTGAAGGCCTTCTTTTGTATTATTTTTTATATGTAATAGATTATTTACTGCAGGTAAGTCATCGTGATAACTCAAAATTTTATGATTTTCAAAACATGATTGTTCAATTAATGCAATTAATTCAGAGTCATAAATGAGCACATCAAAATCATGACGAACCACCAATTCATTTAACTTATCCATACTGATTTCAGCATTAAGTAAATAAACATCTGCTCCAAGTCGAGATACAGCAAAAATAGATTTGACCAGAGAAGTATGATTCTTACATAGCATACCTACCTTCTGACCACTTTTAAGTTGAACTTTCTCTTTTAAACTAAATGCGAGATTCGTTGATTGTGACAATAGCTGTTTATAATTCAATGTTTCTTCGTCATCCACTAACACGATACGGTCTCCATGGACTTGTTCAGCAAAATGTAATAAAGTCATTAAGTTAATACCACATGTGTAAAAGGACATAAGTAACCTGTACAAACCCAATGGAGAAAGCAATTTCATTTTATATAAGACATAAATAAGCTTGAATATCTTCAATTGAATGTCCTCATTTTCTTAAAATGCTTGCACGTGATGAATCCCATAAACCTCTAAAAAGTATGGAGGCTAACTGTCCAAATAGTAACCACCAAGGCTGATACTTTTTCCTTCTCGTGTATATGGACTGACAAATGATGTTGGCAACATGTGTCGCAGACATAGCAGGCATCTTGCGATAAGCAGCCGTTGGAAGAATCATAGGTGTTCTTACTAATGGAAGATATATGGATGTTGTCGAAATCCCCATAGCATTTAACTCGGATGTTGCTGATCGAAGCCAGACATCAAAAGCTGTCTTAGACGCCTGATACGCAGCCCAGTATGGGATGGGTATTAATAAAGCGTTCACTGTGGATATATTAATAAAATGTCCTTCATTTCTTTTAAGAATAGGAATAGTAGACAACAACAATTGCACAGGTGCAAAATAATTAATAGCCATTGTTCGAGTGAAATCATGATAGCGATCTAATGAATCAGGAATGCTTCGTTTGATTGATAAACCTGCATTGCTAACCACTATATCTAACCCATTTGGTAGTTCGTGAATAAATGTAAGTAAACCATCCATCTCTTCCTTATTTCTAAGGTCTGCTGGATAAATACTCACTCTAGAAGACTTCTTTTCAATTGCTATCTTTATAGATCTAAGCTTTTCTTCTCTTCTAGCCACTAATATCAAATGACAATTGAAATCTGATAGCTCGTAGGCTAACTGCTCACCAATACCTGAACTTGCCCCAGTAATCAGCACTACTTTACCTTCTAAACTTTCTTTTAGCTTCTTATGATTATATGTATGAGATAAAAACAAACATCTTTCTAATAAACTATATGTATGCATTGGAACACCTAATTTACTTGAATTTTTAAATCCAAAAAGAACTGTAGAAAATCGAATGCATTCTTTTACGCTAAACATACCACGGTGGGAATTATTGTTAAAGATAATTATGAAAAAGTATCCTCTCTGCTAATTTGAAAAAGTGCTCTATTTCTAAAAGAAATAAAGCACTAGAACTCTTCAAAATGGTATCTATTTAACATCCACAACAAATGTATAAGAAACTTCCCCAGTAGACCAAGTCGCCACAACCTCATAAATATACTGACCTGACTCTGATGGAACTGATAGTTCATTATTATGTACTGGAACTGCTTTTTCTTTTCCTTCTTTATTCCAGAGATAAACAGAGATATCAGGGTCTCCTTCTATCTCAATATCTATGGGTGACTTGGGTTTGATCTGAATAGCTTCAAACTCTTCAGCTATTTGATTGGGAGAAGCAGCATCAGTTTGTACAACCTCAATTTCTGAACCTTTTTTCCTTTCCCATCTGTAACCTCCAGCTTCCATTTCATACTCTGTTTCATCAACGAGAATAAGTCCGGTCATAGATGGAGGGAAATCAGTGTCTGCTTTCCCTGCTTGATCTTCCCCATTCGAACATCCAGTAACCATCCATAATGATAGAAATGAGAAAATAGTAAATACCATACGTTTTAATTTCATAACTCAACTCTCCTTTCCTAATTAGACCTAAATTCCCATATAAAGTTTCATCCTTTTGGGTGGATAAAGAATAGACACTCCTATACAAAAGAATAGCGGCCGAAGATACAATTTCGGCCGCCATTTCAACTTCGTTATTTAAAATCAGTTCTTCTCAATTTCTCCATTCCAAGAAGACATCCCTTCAGAAACATTTAAGATCGTAAACCCTTCCTCAGATAGAATGGTGCTCGCTTCTTTCGAACGGTTTCCGCTTTGACAAATGACGATATACTTTTGGTTTGAATCCAACCCTTCAATATCTCCAAGATTTAACTCAGTTAAAGGTTTGTTTATAGCACCAGGTATATGCCCCGCATCGTATTCGTAGGATTCTCTCACGTCTACCACTTGATAACCTTCTTCCACTTTTTGAGGAATGTCATCAATGTCAATGGTTTCATAACTAGCACCGGAGCTACATCCGGTTAAAGCAAATATAGAAACAAATAAGAGTATGATTAATTTTTTCATAATTACCTCCACTGTAAATTAATTAATGGCAAGACCACTACTATCATTTTAAGACTTTCGTTTAACAAGTCAACAAATATACCCTCAGGGGTAATAATTACCTCTATAATAAAATAGGGCTTTTTGGTTTTATTCAGTTTTATACCGGGTAGAGTATAAATACGATTAAACAACCTAACTCTAAAATCACAAAAGGAAGGAAGCGGATTAAATGAAAAAATATGCAAACTTTGGAGCTATGATTGCTACCTCCACTATACTCATGTACGGACTTATGTATCTGAATGTTTTTCAACTAAATCACGCCATTTTCAGCGAAACAAGACTTTATATGGCTTTAATCATGGGATCTGTCATGGCAATCGTCATGCTATTGTTTATGCGTCATATGTACACGAAGAAAAAAATGAATGTCATCATTCTTGCTAGCAGTGCACTTATATTTGCTTTGTCACTCTGGTTAGTACGCAGTCAAACAACAGTCGAGGATACCTCATGGATGAAGGCGATGATACCTCACCATTCCATCGCAATCTTGACAAGTGAACGTGCTAATATATCTGACCCTCGTGTCCAAGAGCTTGCAGATAGTATCATCAAGGCGCAACGCGAAGAAATTAAAGAGATGAAAGAACTGGTCGAAGATTTAGAGAACGATGAATAACGTTTAAATTAATTTCCGCAATTTAAAAAACGGCAGCCGAAGTAAAAGTTTCGGTTGCCGTTTTATTATATTTGTTCTACCAATACTTCTTTGGAGTGAGAGATAACTTGTGCATTTCAGCTGGTAATGGACGGCTAAAATAATAACCTTGTCCTACATCACAATTCTCATACTTAAGAAAGGACAATTGTGATTCATCTTCAATGCCTTCCGCAACAACCCCCATACCTAAATTATGAGCTAACGATATAATGGTTGATGTGATGGCCTTACCATGTAGAGCATTACCGATATCTCCAACAAAACTACGGTCAAACTTAACTCGATCAAACGAAAATTGTCTTAAATAATTTAAGGAAGTATAGCCTGTACCAAAGTCGTCAATTGACATTGAAATCCCTAAATCTCTAAGGTTTAGTAAACTATCTTTTAACGTTTTAGTATCTTCCATCAAAATACTTTCTGTCACTTCAAGTTCTAACCACTTAGCATGCAGACCCGTTTCTTCGAGCACTGTACGAACTGTTTGAACAAAATTTGAATTTTGTAATTGTATGGTTGAAATATTTACACATATCTTGAATGGCGGATAACCAGCATCCTGCCATTCTTTATTCTGAGTACATGCTGAATGGAGTACCTAAGCTCCAATAGACACAATTTGTCCACTCTCCTCCGAAATCGGAATAAAATGATCAGGAGGTATAAGACCCTCACTAGGATGATTCCACCTTATCAAGGCCTCCATTGCACTAAGTTCACCCGTCTTCAAATCGATTATCGGTTGGTAATGTAAAAGAAACTCCTGATTTGTAATAGCTGTTTTTAAATCCTTCTCAATAATAAGCTTATACGCTGTTTTCTCTTCTAGTTCTTGTGAATAGATTGTGTAGTTGTTTTTACCATATTTTTTAGTATAGTACATGGCTGTATCAGCCTTTTTTATAAGTCCATCCACACTCTCGTCCTCACCATTATTAAAAGCAACGCCAATACTCGCTGAAACCGTTAAAGAATGGCCCATGATATCAAATGGTTGGGCGAGTGCCTTATTAAGTCGTATTGCTAGCTCAATAATATAATCCCTATTGGTGTTAGGTAACAATATAGCAAATTCATCTCCACCAAACCTTGCAACTGTATCTGTTTTCCCTACATTTTCTATTAAACGTTTCGATACATCTTTTAAAAACTCGTCACCCAAATGATGACCTAAGGAGTCGTTAATAAATTTAAAACGATCTAAGTCTAAAAAGAGAACCGCATACTGACTTGCAGTACCTTTTGAAAGTTTATAAATTTGCCAGAGTCGATCCTCAAATAACTTTCGATTCGGTAGCTTGGTTAATGAATCATAAAACACGAGTTCTTCCATCAGCCTCTTGTTTTCATTTTTCACTGTAATGTCTTTTGCAATGCCATATACGCCTATTATTCTCTCTTCCAATGTATTCGGGAAATTGGTAATCTTAATACTCCGTTGTTGTCCGTCTTTTCGAGTAATGGTAATTTCATAACTATTTGCAATTCCTAGTATGGCTTGCTCAAAGTTATTAAAAGCTGTAGGTAAATTTTCAGCTATTACTAGAGGTGAGAAAGGTTTACCCAGTAATTCCTCCGTAGAATATCCAGTTAAGTTCTCACAGCCAGGATTCGTCTCTGTAAAATTACCGTTCAAATCAAAAGCAAATATGGCATCCGGATTACTAAAAAAGAGTGATTTGAATCGTTCCTGATTTTCTTTCAATAGAATATTCGCACTCACTTCTTCCGTCACATCAAAAACTGTTCCAAAAAGAGCCGTTTTACCATTCCTAGTTGATTTAGTGGAATGAATTTCAACATACATTAATTCACCATCTTTTTTATTTACTCTCACCCTATATCGTGCATCGGTTTCATTCCCCTCCGTTCTTTTCCTAATACTTTCCTTTACGATAGATAAATCAGAAGGGTGGATAATATTTTCTAGTCTAACTTCACCAGTCAGTAATTCCTCTTCGTCATAACCAAGAAGATTACAAAAATGTTTGTTTACGTAAGAGAAATTCGAGTCTTCTAATATGTACATACTGACTGGAGAATTTTGAATCATTAGTTCAAACATTTTTTTATAAAATGTATCTTTTTTTTTGATCTATAAATTCAGAAACAAATTCGCTTTGTTTATTTCCTTTTGACATTTGTAGTGCCTCCCGATAGTTAGTTGGATACCTTTAATTTGAGGGAAGACTTACTAAACGCTTTTGCTTCTAATCCTCATCAATGTGAAGGCTATTATAAATACCATTAATATTCTTATCGTAGTGAAAAGAGTCTTTCCATAAACGTATCGGTAAAAATTCAAATAGGTTGATAAAATAACCTCATTTTTATTTTATTGGTAAATATCTTACATTATAAGTGTAAGACGATTAGTGCTCCTTTATAATTCAAAGTCAAAAATCTGGAACATTAATAAATAGAACAACCAAAAATCAATTTCTGATTTCGAGCATTTTTAGAATTTTTTTATCTCTTTAACCATATTCTTTATAGTTCTTTTGTATTTAGCATGCCTTAGGAGGATGAATCTCATCAAAAAAATGATGCTTCTTATAATCCTTCTGTTTACCTATGGTTGTACACAAAAACCCATTGAACCTACCACATTAGCTGAAGATGATTTCCTCATCATTGCCCATCGAGGAGCCTCAGCTTATTCTGCTGATAATACGTTGGCTGCCTATGAGATGGCGGTTAACATGGGTGCTGATTATATTGAAATCGATTTACAAATGACGAAGGATGGAAAACTTGTCGCCTTGCATGATTCTGTTCTCACGTTTCACAATGTCAAACAAGCAGTTGCTGATGTTACCTTCGAGGACATCCAACTGCATTATCCCGGGAATGATTTCGAAAAAAATCATTTAAATTATACGTTACCCAGTTTCGATGAATTACGGATTGTTCATTTAGATGAGATCCTTCATCATTTCGGTGATAGCATCAATTATTACATTGAAATAAAATCGCCTAAAACGTACCCAGGCATTGAAGAAGAGTTATTGAAACAGCTTGATAACTACCATCTTATACATAGAGAAGATAGTATTCCGAAAGTAATTATCCAATCTTTTGACGAGAAAACACTTAAAGAGATATTTGCTATTGAGCCTTCTATTCCATTAATCAAACTCTATAAATTTGATAAAGATGCCCAGCTTTCTAAAAATGAGCTGAAGAATTTAACACAATATGCTTCTGGAGTTGGCATAAATGCGAGTGCGGTATCCCGTGAATTTATTGCAGCAATGCATAGGGAAAACTTACTTATACATCCCTATACAGTCAACGATGAAGGAATGATGCGTCTTCTCATTCTTCTTGGTGTTAATGGCATTTTCACAGACAGGCCTGATCTCGCATTTCAAGTTAGAAATGAGAAAAACAGGTTGGATAACGAATAATATACTTTCATTATCAAAAAACATCTAGCTTATTTCGCTAGATGTCTTTTCAGTTCGTCCTATCATTTGAAAATCTTGAATACCACGTAGAGTATAGAGTAAACAAAGCAACTTTTCTCTTTAGAGGAAGAATATAAAAAATAATTTGAAATCAGTTTACAATTTGAATTTAATGTAATATTATAAGTTTAATGATTGATTAATCAATCATTAAATAGGAGGTAAAGTATGCCCATTTCCGAAGAGCAACAACTTAAAATGCAAGCCAAGCGGGAGCGAATTTTAGATGAAGCAATTCGTCTGTTTTCTGAACAAGGTTATAATGATACGACCATCTCTAAAGTCGCAAAAGAAGCTGGAATAAGTTTTGGAAGTGTTTTTACTTATTTTGCAACCAAAGAAGAGTTATTTTATAGTGCAATCACCGAACCTCTAGAAAAATTCTCAATTGAATTGCTTGATTTTAATCCTAATGCCGATCATCCACTTGAAGAGCTTGAAAGCATGATTCAACAGCATATTAAACAATTCGCATATTTTAGTCTCTTCCTTCGTCTTGTGGTTCAAGTAATTGGACAACACAAACGGTTTGAAGAACCATTTAGAGAATTAAATCTGTTTCAAATAAGATTCAGAGAGAAAATTGCAGAGCTTGTTGAGAATGGTCAACAAAAAGGCGACCTACTGAAGTTAGACCCATTTTTCGTTACTACTTCTTACA
Source organism: Paenisporosarcina sp. (assembly GCA_041551995.1). Lineage (GTDB taxonomy): Bacteria > Bacillota > Bacilli > Bacillales_A > Planococcaceae > Paenisporosarcina. The sequence goes on along the minus strand of JBFELW010000018.1, from coordinate 1,053 downwards.
CTAGCTTCTTAATGGGCCTTCGTTTAAACATGACGGATGATCCAGATCACGATATGTGGGCTGAATATGTTCCATTTGCTATGCAGTTATTTGGGCCGAACCGTAATTGATGTTCGGTCATCTTTTTAATATAAAAATGATTGATTAATCAATCATAAAGAGAGGATTAATCACATGAAATTTCTGGAATTTAGCAAAACCATTCAAATTAGACTCTTTCTTCAATTTTTAACTGTTATGGCAACCATGTCTGTTTCCCCTTACATAGTTCTTTTCTTTGCTGCTCGTTTAGGAACCGTTGTAACCGGATTTATGTTTCTTGGAGTAATGGGTGCCAGTATTATCGGTTCTTTTCTTGGTGGGTATTTAGGCGATCGTATTGGGAGAAAAAAAGTGATTGTCCGTTCAGAACTCTTTGTTTTTATCGGTTTTGCTTTAATTGCAATGGTAAATTCTCCTTGGGTTGACCTCCCATACGTTACGTTTATTCTTTTCTTAGTTGTATTCCTGTGCACAGGAATAGCCGGTCCTTCCTATCAAGCATTACTAATCGACGAAAGCAATGTCGATAATAGACGAGCAGTCTATACCTTCTCTTATTGGCTCAATAACTTGGGAGTTGCAATTGGGGGTGTTGTCGGGGCCTTCCTGTTTAAGGATTATCACTTCTACCTCTTTATCGGAGTATCGTTTGTCACACTTGTCTCACTTATTATAACCATGCGTTTTATTAAAGATAGTTTTCAAACAAAAATCATCGAACCGACTATATCTGAGAAGCCTAAGAAGAGATTCGCTTCTATATCAGCTTTTTTTAGTGCTTATAAGGAAACATGGAATCACAAACCATTCACTGCTCTAGCGTTTGCCAATCTCTTGGTCTTATCTGTTGAAGAACAACTGACGAATTTCATCGGTATTCGACTAGCAACAGATATTTCTGAACCAGAATCTATCGTTTCCTTTTTACCCCTAAAAGTAGATGGTATCAATATGCTTGGGATTTTGAAATCTGAGAATACGATATTGGTTGTAACCTTGACTGTTGTTATT